>JAUWVE010000139.1 GCA_030617565.1 Gammaproteobacteria bacterium
TGTGCGCTTCAGGCCTCGCCCTACGGGGCTTACAGGCTGATCCACACTCTGCGTTGACACTTTTCACCAGGCCCAGGCATGCTTTCAAAGTATCGCCTTGATTGTGGATCAGCCTGTAAGCCAGAGATATGCCATAATTAATCAGAGGTTCCTTAATTATCAATAATACCCAAAAAACCATTCATCATCATTTTTCAACCGGTAGTCAGGCATTTATGGTAAATGTAATAATAGTGACTAGATTAAAAGTGAGCATTATCTCAAATCTGGTCAGCGACCCTCATCAAACTGTACCCCCAATCCGACAGCAGGCCAGATCCTAAGCCCCTTTTAAAAGGGGCTTTTTTTTAACACAGCATAGAATCAAAAGTGAGTAGACAGTGGCGCAAAAGGGAGTGATACTCAAAAACAGCTCTATTAATTTATTCCAGTTTCATTGTCGCTATAAACCCGCCAATATCATCAATTTACCATTCATCTGCCCATTTCAGCCTGTAATCAGCAAGATTTCTTTAGCTGCACAACGGGTGATAGATTTATCAGCGTTAGTACTAAGCACTAACAACCTGGTCCAGCAACCCTCATCTGATACACCCCCGACTACTGGACTGGATGATTCAGACCCCTTGTTTTCAAGGGGTCTTTTTTTACAACTGCTGTTATCATGAACGCTGTAAGCACCGAATTTCATTCTGCATACCTGGATACGGGAATGAGCAAGGAACAAATAACAGCGATAGACAGCCCCTCGGTTTCACTGGACTACACCGATTCTGTAACAGGTGTATTATTACTCGCCGCATTCCTCAGCAGCCTGGTCATCACCACTGGTCGGGTCGACAACTGGCAGACCAGTTATATTACCGACTTTGCGGCATTGCTTGCGGCCAGTACCCTGATTGCGCTTACTGGTGCCCTGGTGCTGAAGGTTTTCAACCCCTTCCTAAAATCTCTTTCTACCCGTGCAGGTCTGGCAACAGCCTATTTATTGCTGATGGTAACCACCTTTACCATCTGCTACATTCTTTATGCTACCGTCACCAGGGACTGGCGATTGACCGTAACCAGCAACAGGGAGCTGCTTGCATTGTTGCAGATATTTGTCATAGCCACGGTAAACTACGTCATCGTGCTGAAGATACTACTGCATAGAGCAGAAACCAATGATATCAAAAATGCATTTCAAGCTGCTAATCTGCAGGCACTGCAGTCACGCATACGACCACATTTCATGTTTAATAGTATGAACAGTATTGCCGGCCTGATTAGAAACAACCCTGAAATGGCTGAACAGGCTCTTCAAGATTTGGCTGATCTAATCCGTGTACTGATGGCTGATGCGCGTAAGCTTGTGCCGTTGATAGCTGAAATCGACACCTCAAAGCAATATCTGAAGATAGAAAAATTACGCCTCGGTGACCGGCTTGCCGTACACTGGCATTTGAAAAGTATTCCCAAAGATTGCTTTGTCCCTTCGCTTATTATACAACCCTTGCTTGAAAATGCCGTTTATCATGGCATAGAACCCAGTTTTGGTGGCGGCGTTATCGACATAGACATGCGTGCTGACAGGCGCAGAGTTCAGATACTGATACGCAACCCTTTTCCGGATGATGGCCAGCGTAGTCATCGTAAAGGCAACCAGATTGCCATGGATAATATTAAGCAAAGACTAATCCAGCATTTTGGTGAAGCCGCTTCGCTCAGTTCAAGTCGGCGCAATGATATCCATATCACGAAAATTATCTTTCCCATCATAGCAAACAGATAGGTAGACAAGGAGACACATGAAAATTCTAATTGTTGATGATGAAAACCTCGCCAGACAGCGTATGCGGGACCTTCTTTCTGACCTGGGTGAAACAGATGTTGTCGGTGAAGCGGGCAATGGCAGCGAAGCCATTGAAAAAACCGTCACACTGAAACCCGATCTGATCTTGATGGATATCCGTATGCCGGTAATGGATGGACTCGAAGCTGCCATGCATCTACAGGGCATAGAAAATCCACCCTTGATTATCTTCACCACGGCTTATGACGAACATGCTCTGGATGCATTCGAGGTAAATGCCATCGATTATTTATTGAAGCCTATTCGCAAGGAGCGGCTGGAAGCTGCCCTGCAAAAAGCACAACCGGTCAGTACCCGACAGTTAAAAGAAGTCGGCCGCGCCACTGATTCTAAAGCAACACGCAGCCACATCAGCGTTCATATGCGAGGCAGAATCACGCTCATACCTGTGCATGACATCATCTACTTCATTGCTGACAACAAATATGTCACCGTGCGCACGGCTAATGAGCAGCACCTGATAGAGGAATCACTGGTCAGCCTGGAAGAGGAGTTCTCTGATCGTTTCCTGCGTATTCATCGTGGTTCACTGGTCAATACTGACTATCTACGAGGCATGGAAAAAAATACCGCCGGCCATTGGCGGGTACTTATGAAGGGTATCGATGAAAAACTTATTGTCAGTCGCAGACATACGCCGCAGGTGAGGCGCTGGGTGCGGCGTTAGCAGGGTACATTTGACTTACCACACTGATCCCGCTTGCAATAGCCTCATCCAGATAAAAACCATAAAAATCTTCATTGCTGATACCGATAATAGACTTACCTGACTGTTTCCCGTCCGGGCTAAACACCATCACAGTAGGTACAAGGTAAACACCGTAACTCGCTGCCAGCTTTCGCATTGAGGACAGTTTCCCTGAAAAATCCCTGACTGGTGTATCGCTGTCTGTTTCCAGTTCGCGGACAACAATGCCCGGGTAGCGCCCATCTTTCGGCAGGGGCACCATGTAAAGGGAGCGTACAACACTGCAGTACGGACACTCAGACGAACCAAACATCACTACCAGTGGCTGCCCCTTGCAGGCTGCCTGGTGAGATTCGCGGGACAAATCACTGGCCCAGGGCAACTTATCATCATACAGGTCCGCGTCATCCTCAAATTCTGTATCAACATCCGAATCGGCTTCTTCGCCTTGTAGATTCGCATTCGAAGCCAGTAGCACGACAGGGAGCGCGATGCCGATCAGAAAAGAAAGTAGTGTAGTATTCGTGAATGACATTGCAGGAAAGCCCCAGTCTCAATTAAGATGCACTGTTCGATTGGTAGTAAAACTAGTATAGAAGAACACCCGAGCAATCAATTGGAGCCCTCTTTTGAACAAAATTCGCATAGGTACGCGCAAGAGCCCGCTGGCGCTATGGCAAGCATACTTTATCCGTGATGAGCTTCTTACCCGTCACCCATCGTTGGAGTGCGAAATCGTAAAGCTGAGTACCGAGGGTGACCGTATCCTGGATACACCGTTGGCAAAAATCGGCGGCAAAGGTTTATTTATCAAAGAACTTGAGCAGGCACTGATTGATGAACGGGTGGATATCGCCGTACATTCAATGAAAGATGTCACCGTCGACCTGCCGGAAGCACTGCACATTCCGGTAATCTGTAAACGTGAAGCTCCCTGGGATGCCTTTGTTTCAAATAAATACGATCACTTCCTCAACCTGCCGCAGGGTGCCCGCCTCGGCACATCCAGCTTGCGCCGGCAGATGCAGTTAAAAGCAGCACGACCAGACCTGGATGTTGTTTCCCTGCGCGGCAACGTCAATACACGTCTGGCTAAACTCGACGCCGGTGAATTTGATGCAATCATTCTGGCTGCTGCAGGCCTGATTCGACTGGAAATGGCCGATCGCATCAGCGAAACCCTGGCACCGGAAATCTGCCTGCCTGCTGTCGCACAAGGAGCTGTCGGCGTTGAATGCCGCAAAAGTGATGATCAGACTTTATCGCTATTGATGCATCTGAATCATCCACCCACCCACGCAAGAGTCATCGCCGAACGCGCCATGAATGCCACCCTGGAAGGCGGTTGCCAGGTCCCAATTGCCGGTTTTTCAGAAATCCACGAAGATACGCTGCATCTACGCGGCATAGTCGGCACCCCGGACGGCAGCCTGCTATTACATGCGGATATTGCCGGGCTTACCAGCAATGCAGAAGAACTTGGACAGGAACTGGCGCAGCTGCTGCTGGCGAAGGGCGCAGGAGATATTCTGGCTGAAGTGTATGGTTGATTTTTTATTTGTACTGGCGTACGGCTGAATCTTTCACCTTTTTATGGATGGGATCTTTTTTAATTATTTTTCTTGAATTAATCCGAGTTTTTCGCCCTTTATAGGCGAGTGACTTTTCTTTGCTTGCCCAAA
>JAUWVE010000127.1 GCA_030617565.1 Gammaproteobacteria bacterium
TCGAGCCTTCCGGTGCATCCTGGTCCTGCAGGTCAAATTTGAATACAACGTGTTCATTTAACCAGTAGTTGGCTCCAAAACTGGATTGGGCATATTGGCTATCGACCTGCGAACCAGCAGTGTTATCCCATTGTGAATAGCGGGCAAACAGGCCAAATGAAGGATTGAAACGCCAGGCCGGTTCGATATACCAGCCATACTGTTTGTCAGCACCGATGCTTGCAGGGCCCTCGCCATCCAGGTTCCATTGTGCGTACAGAGCGCGTAGTCCAAATCCTCCACGCTCAATGATGGCGTGAGTTTCTACTAAGGTGGCTGCACCCGCCAGCGGGTCATTACCCTGCGTGATATCATCCTGATATTGTAAAGTGCTGGCAAGTTCGAGGCCGGGTAGGCCAGTCCATTTCAGTCGACCTGTGATCGCACCATTATTGGCGACGGCCTTACTCACCTTCTGTCGTCCACTACGCGGATGGTGGTTTTTATCCACTGAAGTGTTGAGACCGGAGGTGAAGGTAGTGTCCCATGACCAGCCATTGCCTATACCGCCGCTTAGACCCAGTCCACCACCCCACCACGTAGTCGGTATAATGTTTTTTTCTACCTGATTACGCTCAACGCCATAGAAGGTATTGGGCTCATGTGTTTCATTAAGGATGCCTACTGGTATCAGGAATAGTCCTGCTTTACCCGACAGCCTGGCAGACAAATCATGTTCGACGTAAGCCTGCTCAAGCTCAATCTCTCCTTTCTGGCCTTCACCGGCAATGCCATGTTCTAATTCAATCTCTGAAAAGAATCGTGTTGTATCGTTGAATTCATGTCCGACGAACAAGACAAAGCGATGAAAGTCGATTTCATTTTTTTCAAGGCCGCTAGATTTGTCTTCCAGGTTGTTATAGTGAAGCTCGCCATAACCGCCAATATGTGTTTTTGAAACGCTAGCTGTTTGTTTCTCATCGACTGCATCAGCCGTGGCTTCAACCATGCTTACAGTCTCTTCAATTTTAGCATCACTGGATTTCTGTTGTGACATCAATGCATCTATCTGTTTTTGTTGTTGCTGGATTATTTTCCACATTTCTTCGCGACCAGGGAGTTCGTCCTTGGCAAGTGCACCGCCACTTATGCTGAGCAAACAGATGGATAAGAAAAGCGAGCGAAATAGCTTCATGTGAGATTTACCTGAAATAACCTGGTTGTTGAAGGGGGAGGGATGATAATCTAAATAAGAATCATTATCAATAGTATTAAATAAAAATGTTGATCCTGTTGAAATGAGAACTACAGGGGAGGTGAAAACTGATTTTACTAACGAGACTGTCTCTATTTCATGTCCCGTCTTATTTCATAATTATTTTGCTTTTCTATTTTTCTATTTGTCGTTTAAGGCGATAATGCACGGATGCTTACATATCCTGAAATCGAACCCGTCCTGCTCAGTATTGGGCCACTAAAAGTTCACTGGTACGGCATGATGTATCTGTTTGGTTTTTCAGCAGCCTGGTTGCTGGGCATCTGGCGTGCAGCAAAAAGTGACAGCTGGGACAAGGAGCAGGTAGGTGATCTGATTCTCTATGGTGCATTGGGAGCCGTACTTGGCGGCCGCCTGGGTTATATCCTGTTTTACAAGCTGGGAGATTACCTGGCACAGCCACTGGATATCTTCAGGGTATGGGAAGGTGGGATGTCTTTCCACGGTGGAATGCTCGGTGTGTTCGTTGCAATCTGGCTGTTTGGCAGAAAAACTAACAGGAGCTTCTTTCAGGTAAGTGACTTTGTTGCTCCCCTGGTACCCATTGGCCTGTTTTTTGGTCGTGTCGGCAATTTTATCAATCAGGAATTATGGGGGCGTGTCACTGATCTGCCATGGGGCATGGTATTTCCACTGGCAGGCAGCGTTCCACGTCATCCTTCACAGATCTATGAGGCACTGCTTGAGGGTGTAGTGCTGTTCTTCATTCTTTGGTTTTACAGTGCTAAGCCAAGACCTGTTGCACGGGTATCGGGCCTATTTCTTGTTCTCTATGGTGTGCTCAGGTTTATCGTTGAGTTCACCCGTGAACCTGATGACCATCTTGGTTTTATTGCTCTGGACTGGATGACTATGGGACAGATATTATCGTTACCAATGATAGTGGTCGGCCTGCTGATCATGTGGCAATCAGGCAGTCAACGCTTTCAATATAAGGGCGAGGCCGGTAAGAAAAGTCACTAGTTCAAATGCACGTTTAATTGAGCTGTTATGGCTTTTGATCGCGAGATGTGCGCCAGTATAGCCGCCTATTAGCGATCCCAGTATCAGGACTGGCAGCCATGACCATTGTACAGTGCCCAGTAATGCCAGCGTGATAGCCCCGGTACCATTCCAGAAAATACCCACTACGACAAGGGTATAGGCAACGGCAAGTTTGTAATCGAGACCAAACCAGCGCACCAGCCAAAGTGTGCAGAAAAGACCGGTGCCGGAGGTCAGCGACCCATTTAAAATGCCAATCAGCAGCAGGACAGTACCTCCTATCAGATAACCTGTTTGGTCACGGTGAATGTTTCTGGTGTCAACACCCATATCAGGTCTGCGCCAGGAGTAGATAGCGAGGCCGACAGTCATCACGCCCAAAGCCAGATTGGCGATGTTCTCCGGTACAGTGAGAATAAATCGTGCACCTGGAATGACGCCGGCCACGCCGGTAATAAGAATAAACAGGGCAAACCGCCACTGCAGTTTTTTCTCCCGAGAGTGTCGAATAGCTGCACCAACTCCGAGAGCGACGCTGGCAATTTTGTGTGTGGCCAATGCGATAGCGAAGGGCAGTCCAAGAAAAATCAGGGCAGGGAGCTGGAGTAATCCAGCCCCACCACCGGCGTAGGCAGAAAAAGTATTGGCCAGGGTCGAAATAAAAAACAGCAGGCTTTGTTCAAATAGATCCATTTTCGACTCTGGCAGGTTTGTATGCGGTATTGAAGTTTTATTACTTTGAAGTATGATTACTTATTATTGTTCAGAGTCCCCCTGCGAAAGTTTCAGGTGAATCTCAGTGCGCTACTATATCAGACACAAAATATTACCCGAGAGCAGTCTATGCCCAATTTAAAATTTCAGTCATTAAAGCTGATTCCCATTTTAGCTTTTGCGTTGCTTGTTAATTCAGGCACTGTTTACGCCATATCCAAATGCCAGGATGCTGATGGAAAATGGCATTATGGGGACAATGCAGCCTCTGCCTGCGGTGACACAAGAATAACGATCATTGATGAGACGGGGCGTAAAATCGAAGAAATAGACGAGCCGTTGACGATTGAGGTAATCAATGCGCAAAAAGCAGAGGAGAAGCGAAAAAAGCTGGAGCAGAAACAGCAGGCCAAACGTGAACTGGAAAAGAGACGCATTCTGGCTATATATCCCAGTGAAGACAGTGTCATTCGCGCACGAGATGACAGGCTTAAGGGGATGGACAAAAATATCAGGCTGCAGGAAGAGTTGCTGGATTCTATGCGGTATGACAGGAAAGCACTGGAAACAAGAGCGGCAAAAGCAAAAGGTGAGGAGAAGAAAAAACTTGAGGCCCGGATAAAAAATCAGCAGGAAAATATTGACGACTACTATAAGGCAATTACACAATTGCGACGAGAGCGAGAACAAACTGCTGAAAAATATGAGGAAATCCTGGAAGAATTCCGCGAACTGACTGCTGAATAAGCTGATTCGCCTGCCATTTAAGGAATGCTTTCCAGCTGAAGCGGGCTGGAAAGGCTAAATTTTTGCTATGTCATTTACATTCTTCGCAATAACCACATAAAAAGCATTGATTGACATGGGCGCTTTAAATCTGAAGAATCGTCCGACTACACAAATACCCGAATAATCTAGCAAGGAGTTTCTGAGCAATGATCAAACCTCACGGTTCCGATGAGTTGAATCCGTTATTCGTTTACGATACGGAAAAACACCAGGCATTATCCAAAGAGGCAGAATCCTTGCCTTCCCTATTATTGAGTTCATCTGCTGCCGGCAATGCCGTTATGCTGGGTGCTGGTTACTATAATCCACTGACAGGTTTCATGAATGTGGCCGATGCTGTCAGTTGCGCAGAAAACTTGAAAACCACTGACGGTGTTTTCTTTCCTGTCCCTGTACTGAACCTGACTGAGAAAGCCGAAGGCTTTGCTGTCGGTGATCGTATTGCTTTGCGTGATCCAAATGTAGACGGCAATCCTGTTCTTGCTGTGCAGACTGTCACCGCAATTGAAGAAATCAGCGATGCGCAGATGGCTGTAATGAGAGACAAGGTCTACCGTACAGACGATGCCGAGCATCCTGGTGTGGCAGCTGTCATGAGCCAGGGCCAGGTTGCTGTATCAGGCCCGATTGAAGTACTGAATTTCAGTTATTTCCAGTCTGAATTCCCTGATACCTTCCGCACCGCGGTCGAGATCCGCAATGAGATTAAAGAGCATGGCTGGAAAACGATTGTTGCCTTCCAGACCAGAAATCCTATGCATCGTGCGCACGAAGAG
>JAUWVE010000214.1 GCA_030617565.1 Gammaproteobacteria bacterium
CTGTGGGCAACGACATTGACGTTTTTCGGGCCATAGATGCGAGACAGCCTCTCTATCACAGGTTCAAGATAATGCTGACTCCATTCAATACTGGCTTCATCACGGGTATAACTCACCAGCGCACCATCTGATGGCCAGCTAAAAAGCAGCAAGCGACTATTTTCATCCAGTATTTGTTGGAACACTGCCGCGCGATTACAGCCTTTTACAAAATTTATATTGTAGCCATGCACAAACAGTACGACTTTATTCTTACCGGAATCACTGGCTGCCTGCTCAAAGGCCTGCCAGAGTTTTTCCTCTGGAAACTCTTTAAGCGTCATCAGCTCCTTATTGGTATCAGGCACATAAAAGGGCAAACGTGAAGTGATCTCTTCGTAACCGGTCGGACGAATGTGCACATCACAAAGGCCGGTATGCGGACGATCTCGCAGGTCGCCGTAGTAATCGTCTATGGTTTGCTCGCCAGTGTGGTTACGCAGGGTGTAATACAGTACGGATTCTTTTACCGTGTTGTCTGAGGTGATTACATGAGTGCTGTCTTGCGAACTGTTTTCAGCCTGGGCAAGCTGATAAAAGAACAGAACAATAATGACCAGCAAAAACAGCAGGCGTGATGGACAAAAAACTGACTTCAGGGCAGTGATAAATTCATGACCTGCTGACGTTTCTCTGTCAGTCTCTGGAGGTTTCTTGTTCATTTCTTGCTACTTTGCAGGACGCCGGAAACCTGCCTAATCTGCAGAATCTTCCTGCTTGTCACTCTCTTCTTTTACTATCGGCTTACGCAGCTTGAGATTTAACTCCTGCAACTGTGCATTATCCACTTCATTCGGCGAGGCAGTCATCAGGCAGGATGCCTTTTGAGTCTTTGGAAAGGCGATCACGTCGCGAATGGAGCTTACTCCTGCCATCATGGCTGCAATACGATCAACACCAAAGGCAATACCACCATGAGGTGGTGCACCATACTTCAGCGCATCGAGCAGAAAGCCAAATTTGTCATTGGCTTCTTCATCACTGATTCCCAGTGCTGCAAAAACCTTTTTCTGTACGTCTTTCTTGTGGATACGAATCGAACCGCCACCAATTTCTGAACCGTTAAGCACCATGTCGTAGGAGCGCGACAGTGCCGTTGCCGGATCAATATCACCCTCGGTGATTGTCGGAGACGTAAACGGATGGTGCAGCGAAACATTGCGTGCCGCCTTGGTATCATACTCAAACATCGGGAAGTCAATGACCCACAGCGGTGCCCAATCACCTTTAACCATATCCAGGTCATGTCCCAGCTTTTCACGTAATGCGCCCAGTGCATCATTGACCACTTTTGCTGAATCCGCACCGAAGAACAGCAGATCACCATCTTCGGCAGCCGTCCGTTCAATAATTGTCGTAATGACTTCATCAGGTAAAAACTTGAGTATCGGTGACTGCAAGCCCTCACGCCCTTTGGCAACTTCATTTACTTTCACATAGGCCAACCCACGCGCACCGTAGAGAGCCACATACTCTGTATAGGCATCAATCCTGGCACGTGAAAGGCTGGTGCCGCCGGGAACTCTCATAACGGCTACACGGCCATCGCTAGCCTTGGCTGGATTGGAAAATACCTTGAATTCTACATCCTGCATGACGTCACCCAGGTCTACCAGTTCCAGTGGAATGCGCAGATCCGGCCGATCGCTGCCAAAACGCTCCATAGCCTCATGCCAGGTCATTTGTGGAAATGGATTGGGTAATTCAACATCCTGGACTTCAGCAAACAGATTTCGAACCATGTCTTCCATCATGTTCATGATGTCTGTCTGATCGATGAATGACATCTCGATGTCCAGCTGGGTAAATTCAGGCTGTCGATCAGCGCGCAGGTCTTCATCTCGGAAACAACGGGCGATCTGGTAATAGCGTTCATAACCAGACACCATCAGCAGCTGCTTGAACAGCTGGGGTGATTGCGGCAATGCAAAAAACTCGCCGGGGTGTGTACGACTTGGTACCAGGTAATCCCTTGCGCCTTCAGGTGTTGAGCGGGTAAGGATAGGTGTCTCTATCTCGGAGAAATCTCTATTTTCCAGATAGTTGCGTAAAGAGCGAACAATATCATGACGCAATCGCAGATTCTTCTGCATAGGTTCACGACGGAGATCAAGAAAACGATGACGCAGGCGAACGGACTCAGTGGTGTCGTCATCATCGAGCTGGAAAGGCAATGGCTCAGAGCTATTC
>JAUWVE010000256.1 GCA_030617565.1 Gammaproteobacteria bacterium
ACCCTGGCACCATAAGACGCCGCCCGTCTGGCGGTTGCTATTCCACCGCTGCCGGCACCAATGACTACCAGGTCGTAGACTTCATTCATAATATTTGCTTCTTTTGTGGTGAGTTATAGATAATCCTGGATTATTCTGTCATTGCGAGGAATGAAGCAATCTCTTAGCTGATGAGCTCAAAACATCGAGATTGCCACACTGCGTTCGCAATGACAGACATTCTGGTTTTTCCAATCTACAAATCACAGTATTATCAACTGTTAGCTGATACAGTAAAACCTTTAATTATAATCTCTACCTGCAGGAGCTGCACCTTGGCAAAAGATAACCCCTTGTTGATGCCACATGATATACCTTTATTTACCTCTATAAAGGCGGCCCATATCCGTCCTGCACTTGAATCTATCATCGTGGATAATCAGCAGGCCATTGATGTCCTGGCAGAAATAGAAGAACCTGACTGGGACACCTTTATCCAGCCGTTCGAAGATCTTGATGAACGTCTGTCAAAAATGTGGGATACCGTCTCCCACCTGAATTCCGTGCTGGATGATGAAGAATTCAGGGAAAGCTATCGACAATGCCTGCCTGTCATTTCCGACTATGCCACCAGCCTGGCACAAAATGAACAACTTTACCGGCAGTATCAATCCGTCCGGGACAGCTCTGCTTTTGACAAATTTGATCTGGCGCAGCAGAAGCTGATAGACAACGCGCTGCGCGACTTTCGGCTCTCCGGCGTTGCATTAGCTGAGAATAAAAAAGAAACCTTCAAGGCCATACAGTCCGAACTCTCTACCCTGACCAACCGTTTTGAACAAAATCTGCTTGATGCCACTGACCACTGGTCCTTACATATCCTGGATAAGGACAAACTTTCCGGGCTGCCCGACACAGCGACAAGTCTTGCCGCGGAACAGGCCGCTCAGAAAGGGCTGGACGGCTGGGTATTCAGCCTGCAGGCACCTTCCTATATCCCATTTATCATGTTTGCCGATGATCGTGATTTACGCCGACAGATGTACGAAGCCTATGTTACACGTGCCAGTGATACCGGGCCGGATGCCGACCGCTGGGATAATTCTGCAATTATTGACGATATTCTTAAGCTGCGGCGGGAAAAAGCGGCTTTACTGGGTTTTGACGATTATATCGATTTTGCGCTGCAGACACGTATGGCCGAAAATAGCCATGCGGTTAACGACTTTCTCTCACAGCTTTCTGCCGCGGCCAAACCGTCGGCTGAAAGGGAGTTTCTTGAACTGAGCGCGTTTGCCTCGCAGGATGGCATGACAGAACTTCAGGCATGGGATCTGCCGTATTACAGTGAAAAACTGCGCCAGCAGCTTTATGATATTTCACAGGAGGACGTACGCCCCTGGTTTCCGCTGGATACAGTCCTGCGCGGCCTGTTTGAGGTAGTTGACCGCCTTTATGGACTGACCATCAAACAAAATAAAAAAGTTGAAACATGGCACGAAGATGTACGCTACTACGAGATCAGCGACAGCGCAGGGGAAGCTCGCGGACGTTTTTTTCTTGATCTTTTTGCTCGCAAAGGAAAGCGCGGCGGAGCCTGGATGGGTGACGGCATCAGCCGCAAGGAAACATCAAGGGAGGTACAGAATCCTCTTGCCTGGCTGGTGACAAACTTCAGTCCGCCGACAGCAGGCAGACCATCGCTGTTAAGTCATGATGAAGTCATCACCCTGTTCCATGAATTCGGCCATGG
>JAUWVE010000100.1 GCA_030617565.1 Gammaproteobacteria bacterium
GGTATGCTCAGTTTCCTGCTGTTTGCCGGCGCACTGCACGTTGATCTGAACCGACTGTCGGAAATGAAATGGATAGTTGGTATGCTGGCCACTATCGGTGTGCTGCTCTCCACCCTGATTGTGGCATCGCTGGTCTGGTCAGTCGCATGGCTGCTGGATTTGCCGCTGAGCTTTATTCATTGCCTGCTATTTGGCGCATTGATTTCGCCTACCGATCCTGTTGCAGTTATCAGTTCCCTGAAAACACTGGGCGTCCCCGCTACACTGGAAACTAAAATTGCCGGAGAGTCGCTGTTCAACGATGGTGTTGGTGTGGTCCTGTTTCTGGTGATATTTAATATTGCCTACAGCAGCGAGCCCATGCAGGCTGTCGAGGTGGCCGAACTGTTTATAACAGAAACAGTTGGTGGCGCTTTATTCGGGCTGTTAGCAGGCTATCTTACCTACCGTATGCTGCGTCGGGTAGACAACTATCAGGTTGAGATTATCCTTTCTCTCGCCCTGGTCATGGGCGGTTATGCCTTTGCAGAAGCCTGGCATTTGTCTGCTCCGATTGCCATTGTGGTGGCGGGTTTGCTTATTGGTAACCACGGGCGTCAATTCGCCATGTCAGAGCAAACGCGTGAACATCTCGATACTTTCTGGGAACTGGTTGATGAAATTCTTAACGCCGTGCTATTTGTGCTGCTGGGTCTCGAAATTCTATTAATTATTCCGTTGTCAGCCAATGCATTACTGTTGGCAATAATCGCTATACCGATAGTCCTGTTCTCACGCCTGGTTAGTGTTTCTATTCCCATTTCAATCTTAAGATTAAACTACCAGTTTTCTCCCGGGGTCATAAAAATCCTCACCTGGGGCGGCTTGCGAGGGGGTATCTCGGTCGCGCTGGCATTATCATTACCTGCCGATGAGGTGCGTTCGTATCTTCTGCCAATGACCTATGCCGTGGTTGTGTTCGCCATGTTGGTACAGGGCCTGACGCTTGGGCGAGTGGTTAGAAAGCAATTAGCACAGGTATCCTGATAGCATTTTTTCCCATAATGCGTGGAAATCATCGCTGGATTTTCGTATAGTCTGCCCCCCGACCAGGGTTTATTGAGGGAGAGACCGGCTGCTGAGGAACATCAGCGTCGTCGCCGAAGGCGCAACCCGCCCGGAATCGCTCAGGCAAAAGGACCACAATGAACCGTCGGCTCTGGAGAGCTGTCTTTGCCGCACTATTAGCGCGTGGAAGACACACCGAAGGGGGTAAATCTCTCAGGTGAACGGACAGATGGGCGAATGACAGTACGGGCCAGGCCTTCTGTCAGGGTGCCCAGATAACTCCAGGAGCTTGCATGACAGCTAAACAAACACCGCTATATCAACAGCATATTGACGCTGGCGCAAAAATCGTCGATTTTTCCGGCTGGCAAATGCCTATCCATTACGGCTCACAACTTGAAGAACATCATGCAGTGCGTCAGTCTGCCGGTGTGTTCGATGTCTCACACATGAATGTAGTTGATTTGCATGGCAGTGGGGGCAAAGCCTTTTTGCGCTATTTACTCGCCAATGATGTCGACAAACTGAAAACCCCGGGTAAGGCATTGTATAGCTGTATGCTGACGGATGACGGCGGCGTCATCGATGATCTAATTGTTTATTATATGAATGAAGACTGGTATCGAATAATTCTCAATGCCGGCACACATGATAAAGATATGAAGTGGATAAACAGCCAGCTGCCTGATTTTCCAGATATAAGCCTTAACGAAAGACCTGAGCTGGCTATGCTTGCGATACAGGGGCCACAGGCGATCGAAAAATTTTCTTCCCTGTTATCAGATGAGAACGCGGGTCGCCTGGCAGAACTTGCTGTATTTCAGGCATATGAAATTGACGGAATGTTTATCGGCCGTACTGGTTATACCGGTGAGGATGGAGTAGAAGTTATCCTTCCAGGCGATAAGGCCGCAGAGCTGTGGAAACAGTTGATGACGGTGGCTGTGAAGCCAATAGGATTGGGTGCACGTGATACTTTACGGCTTGAAGCCGGGATGGCGCTTTACGGTCTGGATATGGATGAAACAACTTCACCATTGGTGTCGGGCCTTGGCTGGACGGTAGCCTGGCAGCCTGAAGAGAGAGACTTTATCGGACGTGCAGCCCTGCAAACGGCAAAACAGAATGGCCTTGAACAGCGCATGGTCGGTTTGCTGCTGACAGGGCGAGGTGTACTGCGATCTCATCAGCAGGTGCAATTTACTGACGGCAGCAGCGGCGAGATTACCAGTGGCAGCTATTCACCAACCCTGGCACGATCAATCGCTCTGGCACGTGTGCCTGCAAGTGTGAAAATTGGAGACAGTTGCGAGGTGGATATACGTGGCCGCATGATTTCTGCGGTAGTCGTTAAATACCCGTTTGTACGGAATGGAAAATCTTTGATAGAAACAGAGCAAACATAGTACTAGATTAAGGAGAACAGAAAATGAGCAATGTCCCGCAGGAATTGAAATATACAAAATCCCATGAGTGGGTTCTGGCCGGCGATGATGGCCAGGTAACGATCGGTATCACTGACCATGCACAGGAACTGCTGGGAGACATGGTTTTTATTGAGCTTCCCGAGATAGATAAGGAGCTGGCTGCCGGCGATGAATGCTCAGTTGTCGAATCGGTAAAAGCCGCGTCAGATGTCTATGCGCCGATTGCCGGCACGGTCATTGCGGTCAATGAAAATCTAGCTGATACGCCAGAGCTGATTAATGAGGATCCTTACGGCGAAGGCTGGATGTTTCGTCTGCAGATAGCGGATGTTAACGAGCTGGATGGTTTGATGGATGCCGAGGCTTATGAAGCCATTGAAGCGGAAGAGTAGCCTACGTATTAACTTGAGACGTCTACTAGACGATTTTTTATGCCATTTATACCTCATACTGAAGAAGAAACGCGTCAGATGCTTGAAGCCATTGGTGTAAAGCACATTGATCAGTTATTTGATGAGATCCCAGACGAACTGATCAACGAAAAACTGGATTATGTGCCGCCAGCTATGGGTGAGGCGGCTATCCGCCAGCTAGCAAAGAAACAGGCGGCATCCGATCGGTCTTACATAAACTTTATCGGTGCCGGGGCCTACGAACATCATATCCCCGCTGCGGTATGGCAGGTGGCTACGCGCGGTGAATTTTATTCGGCCTATACACCCTATCAGGCCGAAGCCTCACAGGGTACGCTGCAGCTATTGTATGAATACCAGACCATGATGGCGTCGTTGACCGGTATGGATGTTTCCAATGCCAGTCTTTATGAAGGTGCCAGTGCACTGGCCGAAGCTGTACTGATGGCGGTGCGGGCGCAGCGTAAGAAGCAGCGCATATTGATGCCTGAGACCGTTCACCCCGCCTATCGTGAGACGACGGAAACCATCGTCAAAAACCAGGGCATTACATTAAGCCCTATTGCCTACTCGGCAGAAAGTGGTTGCATAGACCTTAACAGCTTTACTGATGAACTAACTGAGGATGTTGCCGCTGTAGTGATTCCACAGCCAAACTATTTTGGTGCGCTGGAAGATGTCGACGGACTGGTGGACCTGGCACATAAAAATGGCTGTCTGGTTATTGCCGTGGTCAATCCCCTGTCGCTGGCTGTACTTAAGGCACCGGGTGACTGGGGCGAGACCGGCGCTGACATCGTTGTCGGTGAGGGCCAGCCATTGGGTATCCCGCTGTCATCGGGGGGGCCGTATTTTGGTTTCATGTGCTGTAGTCAGAAACTGGTCAGACAGATGCCGGGGCGCTTAATCGGACGCACGGTCGATGCAGACGGCAAGCAGGGTTTCACCCTTACGCTGCAGGCCAGAGAACAGCATATCCGGCGTTCAAAGGCGACATCAAATATCTGTACCAATCAGGGCCTGATGGTGACCGCAGCGACACTGTATATGTCTTTAATGGGGCCTGCAGGAATGGCACAGGCGGCACAGGCTTCACATACCAACACACGCAAGCTGATTGAAAAACTGACAGCAATTGATGGTGTAGAGATCAAGTTCAACAGTGCCATTTTCCATGAGTGCGTATTGCGCATCGATGCGCCGATGGATGACCTGCTGCGGGCGATGGCTGCGCAGGGCATTATCGCAGGCAAAGCGCTAGCTGCTGATTTCAGTGATCTGCAAAACTGCCTGCTGGTCTGTGCGACAGAATTACGTACCGAAGAAGAGATGGATGAGTATGTGCTGCAGCTGGAGCGTATCGTCAGCTAGCGCCGCCTCGATTCACCTTGTGCACAGAAGATGTGACTTAACTATTTATAGAACTGACATGACAGAACTGATTTTCGAACAATCTACAGCAGGGCGGGTTAACAACGCCCAGTTTCTTTCCACAGCGACATCACTCGATGATATCCCTGACAGCTTGCTGCGCAAAAAACGCCCGGGTTTGCCGGAAGTTTCCGAAATGCAGGCAGTTAGGCATTATACCCGCCTCAGCCAGCTGAACTTCTCCATCGATACACAGTTCTACCCGCTGGGTTCCTGCACTATGAAGCATAACCCGCGGATCTGTAATGAAGCAGCAATGTATGATGGTTTTAGCGGCCGCCACCCTTCAGCACCGGACTCAACCGGGCAGGGGATACTTAGCTGCCTGTTCGATCTACAGGAAATACTCAAAGATATTTCCGGTATGGCCGAAGTCAGCCTCGCACCGATGGCCGGTGCGCAGGGAGAATTTACCGGTATCGCCATGATCCGCGCCTATCATGACGCCAGGAATGATGAGGCCCGCGAAGAAATTCTGGTACCTGATGCCGCACACGGCACCAACCCGGCCACCGCTGTGATGTGTGGCTACAAGGTGCGTGAGATTCCAACACTGGATAACGGCGATGTAGACATCGAGGCACTGCGCACAGTGGTTGGTCCGCAAACTGCCGGGTTGATGTTGACTAACCCGTCTACCCTGGGTGTTTTTGAGAGGCAAATCAAGGAGATTGCGGCGATGGTACATCAGGCAGGGGGCCTGCTGTATTACGATGGCGCCAATATGAATGCCATCCTGGGCAAGGTAAAACCGGGTGAAATGGGTTTTGATGTTATCCATTTGAACCTGCATAAAACCTTTTCCACCCCTCATGGCGGTGGGGGGCCGGGTGCAGGACCCGTTGGGGTTAATGAGCGTCTTATCCCTTTTCTGCCAGTACCTAAAATCGTCGAGTCTTCGGGTGAGTATAAACTGCTCGACAGGAATGATTGCCCGCAAAGCATTGGTCGCCTGTCCTGCTTCATGGGCAATACCGGTATCCTGTTACGTGCCTGGGTCTATGCACGGCTGCTGGGCCGGGATGGCATGAAACGCGTCGCGGATTACGCCACCCTGAATGCCAACTACATGAAAGAAAAACTTGAACAGGCCGGTTTCGAGATGGCCTACCCGATGCGCCGGGCCACTCATGAGTTTATCCTGACGCTGAAAAAGGAAAAGGCTGACACCGGCGTTACAGCAATGGATTTTGCCAAGCGCCTGCTGGACAAGGGCTATCACGCACCGACCACCTATTTCCCCTTACTGGTGCCAGAATGCTTTCTCATTGAACCAACAGAAAGCGAGAGCCTGGAAGAACTGGATGGTTTTATCAGAGCAATGATAGAGATTAAGAAAGAGACAGTAGAACAGGCAGACACTGTAAAAACCGCCCCCCATACCCTGCCTGTTAGACGGCTGGACGATGTACGCGCGGC
>JAUWVE010000231.1 GCA_030617565.1 Gammaproteobacteria bacterium
AGCGCAGCACTGGATGAGCTAAACAAGGGCCCCAGCGTTTTTGATACACCGACACCGGCTGTATATACATACAGTGATGCCAAGCCCGGTTATAATGTTCGCCTTGAGAAATCATGGGACGAACTACCACCATCGATTCCGCACCGGGTAGAAGAGTTCCTTCCTGTTATTATGGAAGACAATCAGTGCCTGGATTGTCATGATGTACCGAAGTATATCGGCAGGCCTCTGAACACCGACAGGACCATTAAAAACAAGAGTCCGATGTCAAAGGGACATTACGCAAGCAAAGATCTTGACGACCTGGACGGTGCGCGTTTTAACTGCACGCAATGTCACGTCCCGCTTTCGGATGCACCCGCATTGGTAGAAAGCACTTATCATTGAGTGCTGTCAGCGGTAGTCGAAGGGCGTTTTTACGTGGCGCCTATTTAAGCCGGGAAGGCCGCGCCAAAGAAGCTAAACGTCAGAAACCCCTGGGGCCTCCTCCACCCTGGCACCAGGGGTTGCCATTAAACGAGCACTGTGTTGGCTGTGCACACCCCTGCACGACAGCCTGCGAACCAGCCATCATCCGTCTGCACCCCGCAGACCACGAGCTGGATGGCCTCCCCTATCTCGATTTCAGTACATCTGGATGTACGTTCTGCAAGGCCTGCGTCGAAGTATGCCCCATAGAAATTGAACTTGCGGACTCAGTAGCCCCTAATATAGGCAAAGCTACGGTGAACCGTGACACCTGTATTGCCTGGAATGACATCATCTGCCAATCCTGTATCGGACGTTGCGACTACCGGGCCATCAGCACACCCCACATGCGCCGAGCAGAAATCAATATGGATCTGTGCAACGGCTGCGGTATGTGCGTGTCTGTCTGTCCGGTGAATGCACTCAGTATCGATTCTCATATTGACTGATGTGGCTTATCCCCCAGTCCAGGGGACCTCTGATTACATGGCATGAAAAAAAACGCCCCTGCAAACAGGGGCGTTCAAAAGTCATACTTGGGAGGAAGAGTGTGATTGTTATTTTTTTGATTAGACGGCATACAACTTAGCTCGATTTAAACGATCTGTCTATTCTAATGGTGGTCTATATGCTGCTGGTGCAGGTGGATCAGCAGGCTGAGCTTCACATTGCAGGTACTAGTTCTACTGCCTTTCTGAAGGCTTGCCAAGCCTGTTCCTACGACTCTCCGCAGCCCCCCCCCTTTCGTAGATAACAATGTAGATGCAGGCATAATGCACATACCTTGATCACATCACAAATTAACGCGGATTTACTGTGTGAATAATATAGAGCACATATGAAAATGGTGAAATTATGTTCTATTTCTACCATGATGAAAATATGATGATACCCTACGACAGGCCCAAAACATTGTACAATGCCAGCAGCTATTTGAAACCTGGTATTAGCTTTGAAATAAATGACAAACATGCCACGGGCTTGCAACAAAAGGCTCAAAGGGAACTATTAACTTATAAACGGCCCTGTCACTCGCCCTTCAGACTCAATAAAATATGGTTTGAAAAAACCTGCCTGAAAATGCGGCCAGGCATACCAGCTCAGCATTTTCAGTAAGTAACCAATAACAGTGAACAATAATGAAGGCATTAACAATTCAAAATCTTCATAAACAATATGCGGGTGGCGTCACCGCGCTGAAAGGTATCGACCTGGAAGTGGAAAACGGTGATTTCTTTGCCCTGCTCGGTCCAAATGGCGCTGGCAAATCAACTATTATCGGCATTATTTCATCACTGGTAAATAAAACCAGCGGCAGGGTTTCAGTATTTGGTCACGATATTGATAAGGATCCGGAATTCGTCAAATCCTGCATCGGGCTGGTGCCACAGGAATTCAACTTTGGCGTCTTTGAGAAGCTTATCAATATCGTTGCCAACCAGGGCGGCTATTATGGACTTAGCCGTGAGCTTGCCTTTCAAAGAGCAGAGAAATATCTCCGCCGCCTCGATCTATGGGAAAAACACGATACCGCAGCGAGGACTCTGTCTGGAGGAATGAAAAGACGCCTGATGATTGCCCGCGCTCTCGTTCATGAGCCGGATCTGTTGATCCTTGATGA
>JAUWVE010000070.1 GCA_030617565.1 Gammaproteobacteria bacterium
CAGTGACCTCTTCCAGCAGATCATCGATCAACAGCACGGAATCGGTGATAACATTTGGGGCTAGCAGGGCGAGCACTCTGCCTGCCAGCTTGATCTGGTCACCCTCACAAAACGGGGCAGGCACCTCGCCGGCTGCTTTCCGTATAAGTGCGAACTCCTTTTCTTCTGGCAGATATTCCAGAAACCAGGAAAAGCTGGCCCCCATCAGGTCAAGGCCCTGGCGTACTGCACGATCGAGAATCACGTCCAGGTCTAGCGAACGGGAGATGTCGAGTCCTATCTCGTACATGGCTTCAGCAGCATCGCGCTGCTGCTTGACGGTGGCAATCATGCGCGCATTGCCGATGGCGGCATATATATAAAATCCAACACCACCAAGGTCATTGAGCTGCTCTTTTCGGAAAGCCTGCCTCGGTCCCGAAACCAGCTGCAGCAGACCACAGACTTCGTTCGGGGCAGACACCGGGATACAGATCATGTTCTGACGACGATCAAGTTGAATCCCCGTTTTTGCCATTGCCTCGCGCAGACCACGATGGATTAACTGGGCTTTACCTGTCATCTCAATTGCCCCGGGCTGCCAACCGCAGATCCCGGCATCGAGCAGAGTGCCCGGCTCAAGTACATTCTGCGGCAGCCCGGACACCCGCATTACTTTGAAGGGCTCATCCTCGTTATCCCGATAGGTGAGTATGCCGATGCTGGCCCCGGTGTGCTCCATGACGACCCGAAATACACGATCGGTCACCAGCTCGGGGTCCTGTTTTCTCGACAGCTCATCTGCAATTCGGTGACAGAGTCGGACGCAACGGATGTGGAGCTTGCGGTTATGCTGGAAATTCCATGCCATCCAGAGGCCTGCCAGCGCCAGAAGCCAGCCAATGATCAGACCTGCCAGTACAGCCTGACTCATCTGACAACACCTTTTTTAGACAGGTTAAAAAAGCCTGTGGTACTAGCGGGTGAGTAATTTGAACATTGGCGGATTTGTGTCATAGTCGTTAGCATCTTAGCAGTCGCACGAAGCATTAAACCAGCGTGATTATTGCCATCTACTGTTCTATTTCACAATTTCCCCAGATCAGGAAAATAGTCGGCAGAGTTATGGCTACTTGTCATAGGGTTCGCAATAAGTCGGATCAGTCGATTTCGAGTTTTTCATAATGTAACGGCACTGAATGGGAAGCGCAGCCTTTGCCATAACAGTGAAAAACAGCAAGCCAAAGGCCCAGATTCCCACGCTAATCATAATTTCGAGAAAATTCGGTGCATATTCGTATATTTCGCCAATCGGGGTTGGGACAAAGCCGGGGATAACCAGACCCATTCCTTTTTCTATCCATATGCCAATAATAGTGAGACCAAATGCGATATTCATGGTGACCGGGTTTTTCCGTGTCCGATGTATCATTAATATTGTCACGGCTATCAGTAGAAATGTAATGGCAGTCCAGATCCATGGCGTCAGGGCAGCATGACCATGCAGGCCAAGAAACAGGTAGCGGGCACTGGCTGCATGCTCACCTTCATTGTAAAACTCAGTAAAGATTTCGGCGCCGATAAAGAACAAAGTCACTTGTAATGCTATGGAGGTCACGATTGCCAGGTGATTGATGACGCTCTGTGAGACAGGGTAATTGCCCATGCTACGGATCACCTGCAGTCCAATCGCCATGATGGCTGGGCCGGACGCGAAGGCGGAGGCAATAAATCGGGGAGCAAGCAGGGCGTTGTTCCAGATGGGCCGGCCGCTATTGGAGGAGTAGAGAAAGGCGGTAACCGTATGAATAGAGATCGCCCAGAATATGGCAATCAGAACAAGCGGGAAATAGAGAGATTTCTTTGGTTCTTTGCCCCGGTAATGTGAATACAGAATATAAAAGGAAATCGCCAGGTTGAGCAGAATGTACCCGTTCAGTACGACCACATCCCAGGCCAGTAAGGACTCCGGAAAATGGAACTTTCCGATTCCAGGAAGCAGGTGCCAGAAACGGTCAGGACGGCCAAGATCGACAACGACAAACAGGACTGCCATGGTGACAGCTGCAACCGCCATCGTGTCACCCATCAGTACCACGTCTCCGATATCTTTCCGATCAAAGATATACGCAGGTATAGCGAGCATGATGGCCGCTGCCGCGACGCCCACCAGGAAGGTAAAATTGGAAATATAGAACCCCCACGATACCTGGTTTGACATATTGGTCACAACCAGGCCATTCCTGATCTGGTAGACATAGAGCAACACGCCAATAATCACAAATATCGACAGGAAACTGACCCACATCCAGTAGCAGCGGCCACCGTGCAGCACCTCCCTGATAGCGTCACGGATAAATGACCACAAACCTGGCTTGTTATTATTATCGGTCACGGTAATACCAGAATTTTGGTTCGGTACCGAGATCCTCTTTCAAACGGAAAACAGCGGAGTGTTCCAGTACATAACGGATCTCGCTATTCGGATCCAGTAGATTGCCAAAAATACGTGCACCAGTAGGACAGGCTTCCTGGCAGGCGGGTTGTTGCCCCTCTCGCGTGCGCTGTACACAGAAATGGCACTTTTCTACTACTCCCCTGGGCCTCGGCCGGTTACCAAGGTAATGCGTTTCAGTGGTGATTTCCTCCGGTGGCAGCTTTGGGTGGCCCCAGTTGAAATGCCGTGCCTGGTAGGGACATGCTGCCATGCAGTAGCGGCAACCTATACACCAGTCATAATCTACCACTACGATGCCGTCAGGCTCTGTCCATGTAGCTTCCACCGGGCAGGCCTTGACGCAAGGCGGATTGTCGCAATGCATGCACTGCATCGGCAGGTAGTGCTTGCCTTCTACCGGGACGGTTTCCGAGTCGTAGTAATGATCGCCCTCATGTAGATTAAGGCTGTCCCTGTCCAGTTCAATGACACGAATGTACTGGGTATCACGACTGAGGTTATTTTCCCTGACGCAGGCATGCACGCAATCACGATAGCCGCGGCATTTGGAGATATTGAGGGCATAACCGAACAGCACCCCCGGCTGGGCGGGCGTATCCTTGCAATGGATATCGACGCCATAGCGTTTTTTTGCCTTGCGCTCGATTCGTTCGAGGGTCTCGCGGACCTCTTCGCGCGACATTTCACGATACTGTTGCTGAAAGAAGTCTGCAAAGGTGTCGCCCAGTGTATTTCCACCCCATGCGGCATGTACAGTCGTTGCAGTGCCCGCTGCGGCTGCCACGCCGCCGAGCTTTTTCAGAAAGTGACGCCGCGCCAGGTTACCGTTAGTCGGCATATCATCGCCTGATCGGGTTTTACTCATCACGACCCACCTTTGAATATGACAATGAATTCGGTGGGGCCAGCAAGGTATTTTCATTATGCCCAGCTGTGTGTTGCTGCGATTTCCAGTGTGACGGGCGCTCAAGGCCCATACGGACAACCGGGCCGGCTTGCGGAGCGCGTGGCTTTATCGCAGGTGAATGCTGGTAATGGCAGGCCGTACAGTTCAGGATCTGTCGTTTACCCTGCCAGTTGCCAACCCGTTTACCGTGTGCACCATAGACCCAGTCTCTTGCCTGATGGGAATGGCACTGGCTGCAGATCACATAGGCATCATTGTAGTCGACCTTTTCCCCTTCCAGGGTGACAAGACCGCGCGAGATATCCTCGTTGTGGCAGGTCATGCACCAGAACTTGCCCTTGCCATGCAGGCCGTGCTTGAGCTCGAAATCATCATGCGGCGTTTTCAGCTTACGCGGTGTGGCGTCCCCCCTGGTCCACTGGTGGCAGTTGGTACAGGGGTGCATTTCCGGGTTCTTTTTGCCTGGAATGACATCAAACTCTGGAGCATTGGCGAAAATCGCCAGAGCGGGTCCGGGCGTTGCAGCATAGTCAGGCTCTGCTGTGGTCACATCACGCGTGCTTGTCGGCTGGGGGTTGACCGCTTGTGTGGTCGCCTCTGCAGGTGTGGAATCTTCAGCAGTAATGCCGCTCCAGTCCCAGTCGGAATCATCGTTTTGTGCAATTTCTATATCGCTGGCGACATCCTTTGCCGGGACTGGGTCGGCCTGCATGTGTTCCGCATAGCCTGAGAGCATCATCAGCATAAGAATGGCCAGCACCAGTGATATTTTCAGAGGTGCTGGCTGTTGCATGTGCAAGGTTTGACCCTTCGGCTTGTTACAGTCTGACTTCAGCCGATGCAGCAAGTTTTGGCTTCATCAATTCGGCCGGGATTTTACCCTTGAACTTGCCCTTGAGTGGGGGCAGCAGCAGGTCATAGAGGGCCTCGGCACGGATGATGGCGGTTCCGGTCTGATTCGGGATGTCGTATTCCAGCGTACGGGTCTCATTCGGTTGCAGACGTGAGTCTGACAGAATCTGCGTCGCTTTGGGTGGTGAGGTCGGTTTACCTGCCTCATCACCCAGGGTGTACCAGAATGCCGCTTTTGGATCGTCTTTGATCGGGTGTACCTTGAAATTCTTCCATAGCTCCTTACCGTCCTTGTCATAGGCTGCGACTTTGATAAAGAAGTTGCGGAAGGGAGCCCCTGTCGGGTAGGCATGTGGCAAGCGGTTCCTGACAGTAAGTTTCACCTTGATGGTATCTCCGGAACTTTTAGTATCCATTGTCATCGCGATGCCACGAGTGATCATCTTGCCGTCATGTCCGCCTGCCATGGAATGGTCGGCTATCGATACCGTCTGTCCCTCTACAGCCTTGCCATCTTTGAGTTTGGGAACAGTCACGATTGACATATGGCAGGACTGGCAGGCGATGAAGTTTTTGGTATCGCGGTACTCCTGGCCCGTGCGGCAAAGGGGTGTGCCTTTGGCGTTGCTGCGTTTTTCATGGCAGCCCATACAGGCATCGTTGCTCTTGAACAGGGCGGCGCTGTTGCCCTGCAGGGGGACGGTGTGATTGATTGGCGTCGGCCATTTTGAGCCTTCAGGAACACGTTCGGTAGTGTAGGTGTTTCCACTGGGGCCATGCAAACTGGTAGTGTCGATGTTATACGCATCAATGCCATATAACGGCTTACCCTCTTTGGTCTCGTTACCCTTGAACGAGGTAAATGAATGACAGGTAACGCAGCTGATGCCATTGGCATAGGCCGGTTTGGCATCCAGCTTGGTCTTTTTTTCCATGGCGGCAACCGGTGCATGGCATTTCAAACAGACTGGATACTTGCCTTTTTTGGTTTTCACACCCTCCTTAGTCGGGTCTCCGGCTACAAGATTGTAGAATGCGCCATGAATCGGATCTTTCAGCGCCGAACTGTTGGCATGCATTGAGCCTTTCCATTGCTGGTAGATCTCTTCGTGACACTGTTTGCAGGCCTCGGGTGCTACATCATGCAGGGATTTGCTTTCCTCTGCGGACCATGCAGTCCCTGTCGCAATACAGAAAAGGGAAAAAATGAACATAAAGCGGTTAGTAAGACTGGACATTGTGTTACTCCTTCGTGGGCACCTGTTTAATATCTTTTAGGGATTTATAGTTTTTATATATTCACACAGTCTAAATGAGTCATTGCTCGTACAAAATAGTACAGTTGTACCAATTACTCGTTCCTGACATTTTGTGAACGGGTGGGCCTGCTTTGCTTAAGGGCACCTCTATTGATCCATGAATATTCATCTTGCATCCCAAATCACCCCTCTCTGCGTTAAGAATCTTCGCAATAGCTAGCTATTACGTGCGATCCTTGCCTTGATATGAACGATTTGGTACACAATACTGATCTATCCAGAATTAATAGAGGGGCCCTTAAGGCTTCGAATCGCAAGCTGCCATGATGGTCATCCCAGAATAACTAAGGGAGTCCCGCTTTACAGAACAGCTGTGTTACTGCGTATTCAGAATCCGTAGAATTTCATCTCGGTTGAAAGGTCTGTGGCTTGTGTACTTCGATCGACCAGACATTGCTTCATCGAAAGATGTCCAGGCATCAGCTGGCAGCCCATCATTCAGTATTTTGTGTGTTGGCAGGAATTTCCACTGTTGCTCTGTTTTAAGCAGATCCCCTTCACCGAGCCCAAGCGCAGTAGATGACTGATGGCATGAGGAGCAGTTGCGGGATTTCCCCGTCGTATGTGGTTCTGTGGAGGCAAACAGGCGCTTGAATTTCTGACCTTCCCAGTCAGGGTGTTTGATGGTCATTATCATACCCGGTACAAAAGGCCTGATGGTGTTTTCCGCAGTGATGCCGAGGGGTGGCAGGCCACTGCGTACATCCCAGCGTTGTTCATTCCAGCGCCCCGGTGTTTCCCTCTGCAACAGGTGATCTTTCTGTCTGCTGTCCGGGTCGTATTCAATATGACAGCCGTAGCATTGTGGTGCCCACTGACTATGACAGGCTGAGCAATGCAGGCGTGCATGCTCTTTCTCCAGCGGGTGGCTGACAGTCGTATAGGATGGGATTTGCAGGGCTGGTCCACCCAGTTTGGGGTGTAGCAGGGCTGTCCCATTTTCATCCTGGCTTATATGCCAGAGCGGTGTACCACTGTGTGCTGTAGCCAGGAATGGCTGATCGTCTGAGGTGTCAGGTTCAAGGTACTGTTTCAGACTGCCAAAATTCTCTGGCCATGAGGACAGGCTAGTCGGTGGCGATTCATTTTTGTGGCAGTCTGTACAGCGGATGTCCACCGCCTGTTGTTGATGCCGGGTATTATCGTTGCCACCCATCAGGCCGGTTGATGTATGACAATCAATGCAGCTCATTCCTGCCTCGTGGTGAACATCAGCGGGCCGTTTGATCACGCTTCTTCCATCGGCCAGCTGCAGTATTTCTGCCTGGATATCAGCCGGCTGTTCAGCAGCAATGATTTCAGCCAGCCCGGCGTAGTTCAGTGATATACGTCCTGAACGGGAATGACAGCCGAAGCAGCGGCCGTCTTCAACACGCGAGGTCAGGGCAGGGTGTTGGTCTTTCTGATAGCTGTTGATATGGCAGGCGCTGCAGCCGCCCCCCCGGTCGCTGGTGACATCCAGCGCATGGACTGATTTTTTATTACCCAGGTGGCAGCTTGCACAGAGTTTTCGCAGCAGGCTGTCTGCAGGTGAGTGGACAATCGAATTGAAGCCATCGCTGTTCTCTGGGTGTGACTTTTCCTCGAACGCAAGACGTGTCTTTTCAATGATGCCTTTGCCCGTATTCATCAGGCTGTGTGTGACATCGTGTACACGCTTTGCGTGACAATTCCCACAGGCTGTTTCAGTATGCTCCATGTCAGCTGGGAATGCGACCAGGGTTTCGTGTGCCTGTGGCAGACTTTTGGCCGTATCATCACCTTTGTGGCATGTCGTGCATTGTGTTGCTGCAAAGGCATGCTTATCTGAGAAACCGGTGCTTTTTTTTACATGGCATGACAGGCATCCGGCATTGCCCTTAACAGCAGCCGCTGCGGCAATGGGCAGTGCGATCAATAGCAGCAGCGCGAACACTGCATAGATGAAAAAATAGTTGAAAAAGGTATTGTTAAACACGCGCATATATTTTGCTGCCAGCCCTGATGCTATCAACACGGGTTATCCTGTCAGGTTTACAGCCTGTCAGTACTACGCATTGTCATCAGTTATCGCCTATGGTCAACCAGAAAAGCAGAATGCCTGCTCCAGCTATCGTGAATATTTTTTGGTTCTATGGTGCTGGCAAGATAATTTCTGCATAGATTTTTTTCCGGGTGTG
>JAUWVE010000205.1 GCA_030617565.1 Gammaproteobacteria bacterium
TACATAGTTTCCCCCATTTTTAATTGGCAGGAGTTTTATTATGAATTGATTTAAAAATATATTTATGTTTTTTAAGAGTATGCAATATGAATGAAAAATACTTTTCAGCAGAGCTTCAATTCATCTCAGAAACCAGTAATTGAAGGAGACGAAATGAAAGTAGGCAAGTTGTTGGTAGTTTTTCTCAGCGTTTTTCTCCTGTTCTCCAATTACCTTGATACAGCCAAAGCGGCAGATGTCAGCATCCGCTCGGAAACTATGGTCCGTTTTTTTGAACGGGACACCAGCAGCAAAACTGACGCCCTGATTGTTCCGGCTTATCAGTTCCTGGAAATCGATTGGGGTGAGCCTGGAGTAAACCCCCTGACATTTCATGCCAATGCCTGGGGCCGTGTTGATCTGACTGATAATGATTTTTTCGAAGACCGGGCCGACGGCGAGCTCCTTTACGGGTATCTGCAATACCAATCTGTCGAAAAGGGAATCATCGCCCGTCTCGGCCGCCAGTCTGTTGTTGCCGGTGTTACCAATGAAAGCCTGAATGGACTTTATCTGAAAGCATTGTTCAGCCCTTTAATTGACCTCTCAATCTATGGCGGCCGGCCGGTTTCTCTCGATGATACTGATGGACGGGATGGTGACTCCATCTATGGCGGTCGTCTTGGATTCCGTCTTGCTGCCAGGTACAACATTGGCGTTTCATACAAGATGATCAAAAACGACAGCACTGACGCCGAGGAGATGGTCGGTGTTGATTTTGGACTTTCATTTAACAAGTTTTTCATTAACGGAGCCAGCAGCTACAACCTTATCACAGATGGTTTTGCCGAACATTCTTACGAAGCACTGTTCGGTGTCGCAAAGACCCGCTTCAGTCTTTTTTATCAGCTCTTTGCTTTTGAAGACTACTTCGGTACCGGAGCCAACAATGCCAATCCGTTCCGCATCCTGGCCCAGACATCTGAGGAACTATCGACTTATGGACTGGATATCACCCACAATTTTTCCGAATCCGTTGAAGGCGGCATCAAATTCGCCCGTAATGACTATGATCTGCTGGGGGAAGCATCTAATTACGGTGCCCTGACCGCCATGTGGCACGCTGATGACTTATCCGGTATTGGCGGAGAGTTCGGGGTGAGCAGGGGAGGCGAAAATGACCGTAATGACATGTTGCTGGCAAGAATCTATGGCTACAAGGAAATAACGGGCAGCAAGCTGCTTGATCAACTGAGTTGTGACCTGCTTTACGCAAAGTACGGTGAGTCGATATTTGGTGAAGACACGTCAATTTTCATCTCTGTTGCCGGCAGTCGAAAAATCGTCACTGACAATCTGAGGTTAAAAGTATCGGCTGATTATGAAAGTGGACCCTATTTTGACAATGATTTTCGTGGCATGGTGTCGCTTATCTACCTTTATTCAAATCAATAACCACTCGGAGCCTGTCTGATGCCATCATACTTGAAATTGAAATCTGGAATATTTCTATTGCTGCTGATCATGACCCTGGCCGCCTGTGCAACCGTTTACCAACTGCCCGCCAAACATCCGGAAGAGTTAGATCTTGGGAGCAGGCTGCCGATCTGCACCGATTGCCATGAATCCCGGGACGATAACATCACCTATGAACTCTTCTCGCACATTTCGACCTGGTACGACAATCACAGGTTTGCCGCCTATCAGCAGGAGCAGGTCTGCAACATGTGCCATCAGCAGAGTTATTGTAATGAGTGCCACGCAGTTCGCGTTGAATTAAAGCCTTCAGACAAAATCCCCGATCAGCCCTATCGTCAAATGCCGCATCGGGGGGATTATCTTTCACGTCATGCCATCGAGGGACGAATAAATCCGACAAGCTGTTTCCGCTGTCACGGCAATCCGAAAACAGCACAGACATGTGCGCCCTGTCACGGTTAATCAAAAGAGGGAAAAATATGCGATACCTTATTCTCTTCATCCTAGGTTTCACGACCCTGCTCTCCTCCGGTTGCGCTGATGAAAATCCGAATGCTGTTTTTGGCGCCCACCCGGATAACTGGTACAATGATCACCCGGGAAACATAGAACGGAATATTGAAAGCTTGATTGCAGAATGCGGCGGTTGCCATGGCCTAGACCTCATGGGCAGCGGCGGTGCACCGAGCTGTTTCTCTGCAACCTTTAACGGCAGATCCTGTCATGCGGGCGGACCTGCTCCGCATCCACTCGACGGCAGTTTCCTCGACGCCGACAGCCATGGCCCGGTAGCCAAATCAGACCTGACTGTATGCCAGGCTTGTCACTCCGACAATCCGACCGGCGGTGCGGGAAGCTTTCCACAATTTAATGTCGGAATTGACCGTGTCGGTGGCGTAGGTTGTGAAGCGTGCCATACCCCCTTCATTGCCCATCCGGACATCTGGGCCGGACCAGCTAACGATCGATATCACTATTCGGCAGGGAATATTCA
>JAUWVE010000112.1 GCA_030617565.1 Gammaproteobacteria bacterium
ACCGCCGTTCCGTATCATCGCCCCGGGCCGTGTATACCGTTGTGACTCGGATGTTACCCATACACCGATGTTTCATCAGATCGAGGGCCTGTTTGTCGATGAAAATGTCAGTTTTGCAGAATTGAAGGGCGTTTTATCCGAATTCCTCAAGGTGTTTTTTGAAAAAGACCTTGAGGTGAAATTCCGGCCTTCCTTTTTCCCTTTCACCGAACCGTCAGCAGAAGTGGATATCAGTTGTGTTATGTGCGGTGGAGAAGGCTGCCGGGTCTGTTCACATACCGGCTGGCTGGAAGTGCTGGGTTGCGGCATGGTGCACCCGGAGGTGTTCGGTCACGTCGGTATAGACAGTGAAAAATATTCCGGTTTTGCCTTCGGTATCGGCGTAGAGCGACTGGCCATGTTGCGCTATGGAGTCAATGACTTGCGTTTGTTTTTTGAGAATGATTTGAGCTTTCTGGCGCAGTTCAGATGAGTCAGCGTCTATTAATCATAAGGGGCATAAAACATGCTGGTCAGTGAAATCTGGTTGCGTGAATGGGTCTCGCCAAAGTTAACTACCGACGAACTGGCTGACCGGCTGACGATGGCCGGTCTGGAAGTTGGCGGTATCGAGCCGGCTGGAGATCTGTCTGATAAGCTGGTAGTGGGGCGGATAGAAGCGATTGCCACCCATCCGGATGCTGATCGTCTGCGAGTTTGTAAGGTGAATGTGGGACGAACCAGAAATCTTACGATTGTCTGTGGCGCAGCCAATGCACGGCAGGGGCTTTATACCATCGCGGCGCTGGTCGGTGCCAAATTGCCTGGTGGCATGACTATCAGCAAGGCCGCTGTGCGGGGTGTGGCCTCATCCGGCATGCTGTGTTCGGCCGCTGAGCTGGGGCTGGAAGAATCTTCAGCGGGAATTCTGGATCTTGCAGGCAAACCTGCTGTGGGTACATCAGCAAGCAGCTATTTCCAGCTTGATGACAAAATTCTCGATCTTGAGCTGACGCCAAATCGTGGTGATTGCCTGAGTATGCGTGGGGTTGCACGTGAAGTGGCCGCATTAACCAACAGCCGGTTAAAAAAGCCGGTCAAAGCCGTAGAGACGGAGGTTAAGGCACGTGGCAAGCTGCCGATTAAGCTGACGGCCAGTGATGCCTGTCCACATTATGTCGGGCGCATCATTCGCGGGGTGGATGTCTCTGCTGCAACACCGCTGTGGATTAAGGAACGGCTGCGACGTGCTGGCGTCCGCAGTCTGGGGCCCTGCGTTGATGTAACTAACTATGTCATGATTGAACTGGGTCAGCCTATGCATGCCTTCGATCTTGAGAAGCTGGATGGCCAGATCGAAGTGCGATATGCAGACGGCCGCGAAAAACTGGACCTGCTTGATGGTTCGACCGTGAAGACGGAAAAGACCGATTTATTGATCGCTGATAAAAGCGGCCCCTTAGCACTGGCTGGTGTCATGGGCGGGGCGGCATCGGCTGTTTCTGATCAAACACAGGATATATTTCTCGAAAGCGCTTTTTTCACACCGGAGATCATAGCTGTTACGACCCGGGATAGAGGAATTCATACGGATTCTTCTCATCGTTTTGAGCGCGGTGTGGATTTCGAGCTGCAGCGGGAAGCACTGAAACGGGCCTCTGTTTTGCTGACTGAGATTGCAGGGGGGGAATGCGGACCTGTAATCGAGAAGTCAATTCCTGGTAAAATTCGCCGAAAAGAGCCGATCACGCTTCGAAATAAACGCTTAAATGCAGTTTTAGGCACCAAAATTTCTACAAAAAAAATGGTTTCCAGTCTCCAGCGCCTTGCCATGCAGGTCAAAGGAAAGACCGACACAGTGAAAGTGACCGCACCGTCCTATCGTTTCGATATCAATATCGAGGTAGATTTGATTGAAGAGGTGGCACGTGTGACAGGTTTTGAAAATATCCCTGAAACGGCACCTGTTGCCCATTTGCAGATATCAGCGGATGAAGAAAAAATATTGCCGATAAGGCGCTTGCAATCCTGCCTGATCGACCGGGACTACCAGGAAGTTATCACCTACAGCTTTATTGATCACGCCATGCATGAGCAATTTTCACCTGATACGCGTGCCGTCGAGCTGGAAAACCCGATTGCATCGGATATGTCTGTCATGCGTGCCAGTTTATGGCCGGGGTTGATCAAAACCATGCAATATAACGTCAATCGCCAGGTGAGTGATCTGAAACTATTTGAATCAGGTCGAACATTTGTTCCTAAGGGTAAAACCCTGCTGCAGCACCGTTATATTGCGGGCTTGCTGACAGGCAGTGCTAATACCCGTAGTTGGGTAAATGATAAGCGTGGCGTGGATTTTTACGATCTGAAGGGCAATGTGGAAGCGCTGATTGCACAGACTGGCCGTCAAGCTGACTTTGTTTTCTCGCCAGTGACGCATCCAGTTCTGCAGCCTGGCCAGTCTGCACAGATTAAAGAAGGGAATAAAGTGGTTGGCATGCTGGGGCGTTTGCATCCGGCGATAGAATCCTCTCTTGGGCTTGATCAGGCGGTATTTCTTTATGAAATCCGCCTGGATAGCTTGCTGCATTCACGAATTCCGGCATTTAATGAATTTTCCCGCTTTCCTGCCGTACAACGCGACATCGCGCTGCTAATTGATGCTAAAATACCCTTATCTGATGTGATCAGGTCGATAAATCATCATGCAGGTGACCTTTTAGTGAAGTTGGAGTTGTTTGATCAATATCAAGGCGAACATATTGATTTTGGTAAAAAAAGTCTCGCTTTCACCTTGACCTTACAGCGTTCTTCGCGCACTCTTACAGATACTGAGACAGAAAACCTGATGAAAGTTGTGATTCGAGGGGTTCAGACAGATCTGGACGCGCAATTGAGATAATAGGAATAAGTATGACAGTTACCAAGGCAGATCTGGCAGACAGGTTATATGAAGAGCTGGGGCTAAATAAGCGTGAGTCCAAAGAATTCGTTGAATTATTCTTTGAGAAGATGCGTCAGTCTCTGGAGTCCGGGGAATCTGTCAAATTGTCCGGTTTTGGTAATTTCGACCTGCGCCAGAAGACACCTCGTCCAGGAAGAAACCCAAAAACTGGTGAAGAAATCCCCATTTCGGCTCGACGTGTGGTAACCTTCAGACCAAGCCTGAAGCTAAAGGAACGGGTTGCGCAGTACACTGCCAGCCTGCAAAACAAGAAACAAGAAAATTAGTAGAGGATTATGCTCGATCCAGCTGACAATTCAGTTTTGCCCGCCATACCTGCCAAACGTTATTTTACGATTGGTGAGGTCAGCGAGCTTTGCCAGGTTAAACCTCATGTACTGAGATACTGGGAACAGGAGTTTTCTCAGCTCAATCCGGTAAAAAGGCGTGGTAATCGACGTTATTACCAACGGCATGAAGTTGAACTGATTCGTACCATACGATCACTGCTCTACCTTGAAGGATTCACAATAAGCGGTGCACGGCAGAAACTGGAATCAGACAATGACTTAGAAGAGACGATAATTAAATCAGCTGAAAAGCCAAAGGTTTCCAGAGAGCTAATTGGCGGTCTGATAAATGAACTTGAAGAGTTGACTGTTATGCTAAGAGATTAGCAAGGCAACAACTGATTCCAGAAATTCTTTTCTGTATATCGAAGTTCTCTCTGTAAACAATCCCTCATGAAAGATCAAAAAAACGGGGCGTAGCGCAGCCTGGTAGCGCACCGCAATGGGGTTGCGGTGGTCGGAGGTTCAAATCCTCTCGCCCCGACCATTTCCTTAAATAATTTTTTCTCTTCACAAATTGAGAGCAAAAATTATTTAGGGAAATGAGAGGGAATTGGAATCGAATAACAGGTTCACAAAATCGTCTGGAGCGATTTTGAACGTCAGAGTGAAACGTGACGGCCCGAAGGGCGTAGCGCAGGACGCGCGAAGTAAATCCTCTCGCCCCGACAATTTTTTATTGCCATAGAGCGAATTGCAGAGTTTTTTTTGCGAATAAATTCGCACCTACAGCCAAATTACCATAGCCTGATAGAAAATTATTGTAGGTCCGAATTCATTCGGACAAAATGTCTTGTTAGCGAGCCTGCCGGCGAGTTGTGACGGCCTTTGCCAGTGATTCCAGTACATCGACGGTATCATCCCAGCCAATACAGGCATCGGTGATGCTGACGCCATAAAGTAGCTCTTTTCCGGGTTCTATGTCCTGGCGACCGGCATTGATATGACTTTCAATCATGACTCCAATGATATGTGGATCGCCCGCTGAAATCTGTTCAGCAATGTCTGCTGCAACATCGACCTGTTTTTCTGGTTGTTTCATGCTGTTGGCATGGGAGCAGTCGATCATTACATTCGGTGTCAGTCCGTAACCTTCCAGCTTTTCTTCTGCCAGTAGAACATTGTTCCTGTCATAATTGGGTAAAGCGCCACCTCGTAAAATGATATGTCCATCATCATTGCCGGTCGTCGAGAAAATAGCGGATTTACCATCCATGGTCATCGACAGGAAGTGATGCGGTAATGAAGCGGCGCGTATGGCATTCATGGCATTTTTCAATGTACCGTCGGTACTATTCTTGAAGCCGACAGGACAGGACAGGCCGGAAGCCAGCTCACGATGTACCTGGCTTTCGGTCGTTCGTGCACCGATGGCACCCCAGCTGATTAAATCAGCGACATACTGTGGCGTAATAAGGTCGAGGAATTCGGTTGCTGTGGGTATACCCATTATGGTCAGGTCTAGTAGCACCTTACGCGCCAGCCTGAGTCCCTTGTTGATATGAAAGCTACCATCCAGCATGGGGTCATTGATTAAGCCTTTCCATCCTACGGTGGTGCGTGGCTTTTCGAAATAGACACGCATAACGATCAACAGCTGATCACTCAAGCGATCACTGACTTCTTTTAACCTGCCGGCATAGTCGATGGCAGCATCCGGGTCATGAATGGAGCAGGGGCCAACGATGACAACCAGGCGATCATCTTCACCATGCAATACGCTGTGGATAGCCAGCCGCGTATCACTGGTAAGTTTTTGTGATTTTTCACTGGCCGGAAACTCAGCATGCAGCTCAGTCGGCAGAACGACGTTCTTAATTTCCTTGATTCTGAGGTCTTGTGTCGGGTGGGATGTGGTCATGTTGTTTCGTGTCGTTTGCCTATGTACTGAAATAGGAGCGCATTTTACTTGTTATGGG
>JAUWVE010000114.1 GCA_030617565.1 Gammaproteobacteria bacterium
GAGCCTCTGAATAAGTCTGGATGAAATTTATTGAGAATCATATATTCATTTGCATCTGAATTTTACCTACATTTTGCATTTTTTGTATGACCCGCTTCAAGACATAATTTCTTCATGGTTTTGTCCAAAAAAAGTGGACAATATTCAGGCCTGATTTTCTGCTTTTACTAAATAAGGTCTTATTCGCCAGGTTTACTTCTACTCCTGGCTGATAGCAGGTATTCATTAAGGTGTCGGGTGTTATATAACGCGGTTATGTGTGGAGACTGATTGACCTGTTTTTTTAGTTAAGGAACCTCTGATTAATTATGGCATATCTCTGCGTGACCTGAAGCGTGCAGCTACAAAGCGCGCTTCGCAGTGAATGGCCCGGTCCTTTACAAGAAGCACAATGCCGTAGATGTGCGCTTCAGGCCTCGCCCTACGGGGCTTGCAGGCTGATCCACACTCTACGTTGACACTTTTCACCAGGCCTAGGCATGCTTTCAAAGTATCGCCTTGATTGTGGATCAGCCTGTAAGCCAGAGATATGCCATAATTAATCAGAGGCTCCTTAAATAGATTAAAGGGAAATACCCCCTGCTTGACACACCACTAACACAATACTATGAATACCAGGCCTGTGCTGGAATTAATGAAGAGGTGTTCAAAATAAACAGCATTTGAAATTGATCGCAAACAAGAAATGAGGAATATTGTCTGCCAGGAACTTGATACAGCCTTATCTCAAAAGAAGGGTATAAGTATCAGATGCAGGTGTTTTAGTAAGACGAAAATGAAACTGGATATCTCTATCAGCAGGTCTACATGAACAGAAGTGAGAAATGTAGATATAACAGAACACTGTTTATAAAAATGGTGGCCGGGGACAGAATCGAACTGCCGACACGAGGATTTTCAATCCTCTGCTCTACCGACTGAGCTACCCGGCCACATCGGAAAGAGGACGGGATTATAAGCGTGTGGGCCCTGATTGTAAAAGCCGATTTGCGTGTTTTTATTTTGTTGGCATGACAAAGCCTTCAGGCATCTGAGACCCACCTTCGAAAAAGAATTTCACCATTTCCTCCTCGAGAAATTTTCGGGCTTCAGGTTTGTGCAGTGCCAACTGGTTTTCGTTAATCAGGATGGTCTGGTGCTTCATCCATTGTTGCCAGGCTTCCTGTGAGACATTTTCAAGAATTCTCTGTCCCAGTTCACCGGGGTAGGGACTGCGTTCAAGACCTTCTGCTTGTTTGCCGAGTACTACACAATTGACCATTTTAGCCATGCTACACCTCTGTTTCGTGGATGATTTTCTTTATTGGCGCTGCCAGTCCCAGTTTGGCTGGTTTTGCTGGGTTATACCAGATAGCAGGGGCAGTTTCCCTGATTCCGGCCTGATGATTCCCTCTGGCCGTTGCGGGTATCACGGTGAAGTCCAGGTGATAATGGCTGAAGGTATGACGTACTACAGGCAGGGGCTGCTCTGTTGTTATGCCAGCGGGAAAGTTTTTTATGCGCCATTCAGTATCTGTCTCCTGATGAAGTTCAGGTAAACACCATAATCCTCCCCAGATTCCACTGGCTGGGCGTTGTGTCAGGTAGATCTCGCCCTGATTGTTTCTCACTAGCAAAAAAGTTGCTGCTTTGACTGGCAGAGTCTTCTTAGGGCGCTTGTGTGGGTAAGCGTTTACTTCGCTATATATCCTGGCCTGGCAGTCCTCATGTATAGGGCAGCCTGTACAATGAGGATGGCTCCGTGTGCATACGGTTGCACCGAGATCCATAATGGCCTGGGTATATTCGGCAACCCTGGTTGATGGTGTAAGATCTTCGCTGAGCTGCCAGAGCCTTTTTTCCGTGTCCCGGTGCCCGGGCCAGCCATCAATGCGAAAATAGCGTGATAAAACCCGTTTGACGTTGCCGTCCAGAATGGGGTGGGCCTGTCCCAGGCTTTGTGCCAGTATGGCACCGGCCGTGGACTTTCCTATACCTGGCAGCGCAACAAGATCATTAATGTCTACCGGGAATTTTCCGCCATATTGATTTGTGATGATTTGTGATGTTTTGTGCAGGTTTCTGGCACGCGCGTAGTAACCCAGTCCACTCCAGAGATGCAGCACCCGGTCCAGCTTCGCATCGGCCAGATTCTGAATTTGAGGAAATTGAGCAATAAAGCGTTCATAGTAGGGTATTACTGTTGCTACCTGTGTTTGCTGCAACATGATTTCAGAAACCCACACTGGGTAGGTTTCGCCGCGAACCTGCCAGGGTAAATCATGGCGCCCATGGTGTTTGTGCCAGTCAAGTAGTCTGTCAGCGATATTCATGCTGTGATTATATCGCTACTGTGGTCTACCGCTAAGGCCTGTTTTAGTGATTTAGAGATTCTATTGTTGTGGCTATTCTCATTTTTTTTAACCATACCTGGTTACATGAGATAGTTGCCCGATCCAGCAGGAGCACTTAAAATGAGTGTGGCAGATTTTGAATCTACTGGTTTGGAAAACAGGTACCCCTGAACCTGAGGGCATTCCAGCTCTTTGAGGCGTTCAAGTTGGCTATGATTTTCGACACCTTCAGCAATGATGTTCATGTCCAGTAGTTTACCCAGTGCAATAATGGTCTGAACGATTGCCCCCGAACCCTTATCGCTATTCATCTGGTTGACAAAAGAGCGATCAATCTTAAGTGTGTCGTAATTAAACTTTTGTAGATAACTTAGTGAGGAATAGCCTGTGCCAAAATCATCTACATGCAGGCCGACACCCAGATTGCGTAGTTCGTCAAGCTTGGCTAAAGATTCATCGGCATGGTCCAGCAGCACACTTTCGGTGATTTCCAGGCGTAGACTGGTGGCGGGCAAGCCAGTTTCCTTTAGTACCTTGCGCAGGCTGGTGATCATGTCAGGTTGATTAAATAATTTGCCTGATATGTTGACACTGATTGAAAGCGGGGGGTTTGATGGGAATTCTAGTTGCCATTTTTTTGTCTGATGGCAGGCTTCTCGCAATGTCCACCATCCTAGCGGTACTATCAGGCCGGTTTCCTCCGCGGTACTGATGAATTCAACAGGCCCCACCAGACCACGCTCTGGGTGATTCCAGCGTACCAGTGCTTCGAAACCCACCATGCTCACATTTGTTAATGAAACGATAGGCTGATAGTGAAGGACAAACTCGTTCTTATCCACCGCCTGGCGCAATTCAAGCTCCAGCCGTTGCAGCTTGACCACGCGACTGTGCATCTCTCTATCAAAAATTTCATAGCATGCCTTGCCTTCGGACTTGGCCCAGTACATGGCCAGGTCTGCATCACGCAGTACTTCGTGAGAGGACGTGTAACGTTTCGTTCCCAGAGCAATACCGATGCTGACGGTGGTGCAGATTTCATGGGAGTTGATTACGACAGGCATGGCACATTCGGTCAACACTCGATCTGCCACATGGGTCACCATCGACAGGGTATTCACTTCAGTTAGCAGAATTGCGAACTCATCACCGCCAAGTCGGGCAACCGTATCACCCGGTCGGATTATCTCACGCAGTTTATTTGCAATCAGCACCAGTAGCTCGTCGCCGACGCTGTGTCCCAGGCTGTCATTGATATTTTTGAAGCGGTCCAGGTCGAGAAACAGCAGGGCAAATTCAATCGTATGCTTACCTCGCCCCTGTATACGTTGAATGGCATGATCCAGTCGGTCGGTCATCAGGTTACGGTTTGGCAGGCCAGTGAGATCATCATGCAGGGCATCATGAACCAATTGGCTTTCGGCCTGCTTGCGTTTGCTGATGTCAGTGATGGAGCCTGCCATACGCATGTTATGGCCATCACGGTCAGTCACTGCAATGCCACGGCTTAATACCCATATATATTGATAATCTTTTGTCAGAATGCGGTATTCATGTGAGAAATGGGAGGTAATACCTGCCAGGTGTGCCTCCAGGGCACGATTAAAGTCCGCCTTGTCATCTTCGTGAATTCGATCTGTCCAACTGTTAATAGTGGCGGGCAGTTCTTCATCAAACCCCAGAAGGCTATGCCAGCGTTCTGAGTAATAGGCGTCTCCTTTGTCAAGATCCCAGTCCCAGATACCATCGTTCGCGCCCCGCACGGCAAGAGCATAGCGTTCTTCACTGATGCGTAGGGCTTCTTCGGCATTCTGGCGCTCGATAGCATAGCGTATGGCGCGGGAGAGCAGTTCACTGTCCATCTTGCGTTTGATCAGATAGTCCTGAGCTCCTTCACGTACGGCGCGTGCAGCCAGTGTTTCGTCGTTGATGTTGGTGATGAGTATGATCGGCACAGCAGGAAAACTGTTGTGTGCTGTCTGGAATGTTACGTATCCGGTGCTGTCTGGCAGGCAGAGGTCGAGAAGAAGAACATCGACATGCATCTGTTCGAGCATCTCCAGGCCCATATCGAGGCGATCAGCATGGGTGATGGAGAAGTGGCAGCTCTGTACCTGTGAAAGTATCTCACGAATGTAGTCTACTTCCGGCATTCGGTCTTCAATCAGTAGTACAGTTAAATCTGTGCTGTGTTCACTACTCATACAGGACTCCTCATCAAGCCTCCCTTGAAGGGTGTTTGTGGCGTATGGTGAAGGCAAATATTGACCCTTTGCCGGGAATAGATTTTACCCGTATGGTGCCACCATGCCGCTCCACGATACTACGACATACAGCCAGTCCAATGCCAGTCCCGGGATATTCCTCACTGGTGTGCAAACGCTGAAACATATCAAATATTCGCTTGCGGTCTTTCTTCTCAAGGCCAATGCCATTATCCTGAACGGCGAACTCCCAGTGTTCTGGTCTCTCTTTTGCTGTGACCAGTATTTTGGGTGGTTTGTCACCATGAAATTTTATCGCATTAGAAAACAGGTTCTGGAACAGTTGTTTAATCTGCCGGCCATCGGCGCGCAATACAGGCAGTTCACCACGTTTATAAATGGCATGTTTTTCCTGGAAGGCCTTATCCATATTCCTGGCTGCTGAGTCTGCCAGATCGCCAAAATTCACTGGCTCGAAATCATTGTCCTTTGTGCCGACACGAGAGTATTCAAGAATATCATCGACCATAGATTGCAGGCGCTTGCTACTATCGATGATATGTTCCATAAAACGTTCTGAGTCATCGTCCAGGTCGCTACGTTCGTTTAGAAGATTGGCATAGCG
>JAUWVE010000083.1 GCA_030617565.1 Gammaproteobacteria bacterium
CTACCTGAAAGGAGTGCTTGTACGCCTGCAGAAATACGATATCAATCCGGGAAAAGATAACCAGGCTAGTAGCATACTTTATCCATTCATGAACAAGTACCTGGGGGCCGCCGAACAATGGCAGGAACTGACACCCGACCAGCAGAACAAACTGGAAGCCTGTCACTGGATGCTGGAAGAGTTTCGTATTTCTCTATATGCACAGGAACTTGGGACTGCCAGTCCTGCGTCAGAAAAACGGTTACAGAAGTTGTTTACAGAATATGAACGGCTTTAGGGGGGAAATCAGAGTTCCAAGATCCAAGCCTAAAGATCCAAGTGTTTAGCTATTGTAGCTTAGTCTTGGAACTTGGAACTTGGAACTTGGAACTGATTTTAAGGTGCCGTTGCTACACCCGAAAATTTACCCAAAGCACCGGTGACCTTTTTAATGGCCTCATCACATCCCTTTACACCGTGACGTTTGGCCATGTAGACAGGATCATTATAGGCCAGCCAGGTTTGCCCTGACTCATCGCTCCAGATCAACATCTTCTGAGGCAGATCGATAGCAGCAGTACGTGAACATTTCATCAGTGGTGTACCAACTTTTGGATTTCCGAAAATCACCAGCGTTGTAGGTTGCAGTTCAATGCCAACACCCGCGGCGCCTTTTGCATGATCTATAACATCAAATACTGTCATGCCCTTGCCTTTCAGTGCCTTGACAAGCTTGTCAGCCGTAGTCGTGACATCATTGGCACTCTTGATTTTCACCAGGCCGTTGTCTGCTGACGCGGGTAAAACAAAAGCCAGCATTACTAAACCAAATATATATTTATACATCCTATTGCTCCTTTGAATAATAATTGTGTTACACCACCCGAGGCAGCTAAGACTACCACATTCTCTCTGGCCTTCTCGTTATTATTCCTGATCACCATTTTACCGAATTGCCCGGGTTTACATTCACCATCAATTTTCACTGGTGAAATAGCTGCTTCACCCCGATCGCCGAAAAAAAGTTGATTTCATCTGCCTGTAGTTTACCCCCATTTACATTGATCATAAGCCAGCGGGCAATGGATTCACCGGCGGTTTTTATGCATAAAAAAAGCCCTTCACATCGCTAAACGTGAAGGACTCATTTTCAGGCAGGCAGCACAACATGCCGACTACCCAGCTGGCTGATACAATATATAAAGGGCAGTATATAAAGGGCAGTTATCTCACATTAATCATATCAGGAAGTTCACGCGCCAGGTTGGGTGCTTCTCTTCTGAACTCACTGCCAACATCAACCGGATTCGGCATACTGATTGAAGGAGCATTCCAGCCTCCAGGCATCTCACCCATTTCACTCGGCGCGTTGATCATGTAATCCCACATATAGGAAAAACCATCTTCCGGGTCGCTTGTCATCCACTCATCAGGATGCATGCCCCAGATACCGTTTCGGCCGCCGCCAAACATATTACCGAAAGGACTGTTATTTCCGTACGGGCCTCTGTTACCACCAAACCAGTTGCCAAAGCCATTGTTGCCGCCGCCCCAGGGGCCGCGATTCCAGCCGCCAGGCCTTGCACCATAAGGTGGTGGATACGGAGCACCCCGGCCATAGGGAGCGCCGCCAGCATATGGCATTGGCCGACCATAAGGTACGGGTCTACCATAGGGTGCTGGCCCACCATAAGCACCCGCCCGAGGTGGATACTGCCGGGGATACGGTTGCGGGTATGCGCCACGACTAGCCGGCCCAGGAGCTGGAGGCATAGCATTTGACGCGCCATCTCGCATAGGGGGATAGAACGGTTGCTCGGCACTGGCCTGTCCAATACTGCCAGCGACAGTCACTGCACCAGTTAGCAGGCATGTCATAAAAGTTTTCTGAAAAATCATACAAAGCTCCTTGGAAGAATATCCGGGAGAAAATCCGGGAGGCAATCAAGGGGCTAATTGAAGCACTTTTATCGCTGAATTGCCAGAATTCAGTATTGCAACTCCCCTATGATCATCGTCTATACTGACTATATGAGGATAAATCAGACTTAAGGAGACTTATCTATGAAAATCAGAGGGGTATTGCTTTGCACAATCTTTTTCCTTTTTAGTTCCTCTGCTGCGGCAAGAGAATGCAAATCCTGCCAGGAACACCGCAATGGCGGCAGCATCACATACGGCAATAGCTATGCACCCGGTGGTGTCTACCAGTCTGGTGGCGCCTATTACCCTGGTGGTGTCTACCCCAGTTATGGCGGTTACTATGGAGGAAACCGCTACAACAGCCCCTATGGCTCCGGAACAATCACACAGACCTGTGGATCAGGCAGCATCAGCGGTGATAACAATCTCTCTGGCAGCGGCTGCGTCACACGTTACCGCGGTCCGGCCGCTGATATTCAATATCTACCCAAGATCAACCGTCATATCCGGCAGTCATCTCCACGCAGCTTCAGTAACCCATGGAGCAGACCGACAGCGGTACCGTTGAAGTAGAAATGAAGTCCTGGGTCTTAGGTCTTAGGTCTTAGGTCTACAGGCAGAAAGTCTAATGATCAAAATCACAATGGTTTTGACTTCCGACTTCCGACTTCCGACCTACGACCTACGACCTACGACGTGTTTCCCCTTCTTTCTGTAAAGCCCACATGTGACTATATACCCCGCCCAGAGCCAGCAACTCGCTGTGCGTACCGCGTTCGATAATCTGTCCATCTTCCATCACCAGAATCTGGTCTGCATGTTGTACAGTGGATAATCTATGGGCAATGATCAGGGTCGTGGTATCGGCCGAGATAGCTTCCAGCTCTGCCTGAATATTTTTTTCGGTAGCGCTGTCCAGCGCTGAAGTCGCTTCATCAAAAACGAGTATCTCAGGGGCCTTGAGTATGGTTCTTGCAATGGCTACGCGCTGCTTCTCACCACCAGAGAGTTTCAGTCCACGTTCACCAACCATCGTCTCATAACCATCTGGCAAGGTTTCGATAAATTCATGAATATGGGCATGTTTTGCTGCCTGGATAACCTCTTCACGCGACGCATCAGGACGCCCATAAGCAATATTGTAGTAAATGCTATCGTTAAATAGCACGGTATCCTGAGGGACCACACCAATGGAACTGCGCACGCTCTGTTGCGTGACATCGCGAATATTTTGTTTGTCGATTAAAATCGCGCCTTCAGTGACATCATAGAAGCGATAGAGCAGCCGCGAAAGTGTCGACTTACCAGCGCCACTATGGCCAACGACTGCGACGGTCTTGCCTGCCGGTATTTCAAATGTAACCCCTTTCAGCACCTGCCGACGCTCATCATAGGAAAAGCCGACATTTTCAAAAGAAACGCTGGCCTGGCCAGGCACAAGATCATTGGCATCATCTCTGTCTTCCACTTCAGCAGGTGTTTTCAGCAGATTGAACATACGCTCCATATCGGCAAGTGAGTGACGGATTTCCCGATATACAAAACCAAGGAAATTCAGCGGGATGAAGAGTTGCAGCAAAAAGGCATTCACCATTACCAGGTCGCCCACTGACATCCTGCCGTTCACTACCTCATCAGAGGCCATCATCATCATCACTGTTACACCACTCGCTATTACCAGCCCCTGCATAGAATTCAGCAGGCTCAGGGAAGTTGTACTACGTACTGCTGCTTTTTCCCATTGCCGCATCGAAACGTCATAGCGACGCAGCTCATAGTCTTCATTGTTAAAGTATTTGACTGTTTCATAGTTGATCAGGCTGTCAATCGCAGAGGTATTTGCCTTTGAATCCATCTGGTTCATCTTACGCCGGAACCCCATACGCCATTCTGTAATGATCAGGGTTAAGCCTATATAAGTTGAGAGTGTGACGATGACGACCAGGCCGAATCGTGCGTCGAAGCGTTGCAGAAGAATAGCTATCACCAGGCCAATTTCAAACAGAGTAGGCAGGATATTGAACAGCATGAAGTTCATCAGGAAACGAATACCCGATACACCGCGCTCTATATCACGAGATAATCCTCCCGTTTGACGATCTAGATGAAACCGTAGTGATAGCCTGTGTAGATGACTGAATACCTCCAGTGCGATGCTGCGCATGGTGCTCTGAATAACACGGGCAAACACAACATCTCGCAGCTCACCAAACAATACAGTGAAAAACCTGAGAATTCCGTAAGCCAGCAGCAGAAAGGCAGGCACAGTCAATATCGCCTGCGTAGGGTCGAGACTATCCACTATTTCTTTCAGGATTAGCGGCACACCCACATTGGCGACTTTCGCACTGATCAGCAGTAGCAACGCAAGCAGTGCACGCCACTTATAGCGCCAAACATACGGAATGAGTAAGGTAAAAGTTTGCCGATACTGGGTATTTTCGGGCAGTGCTTCGGTACGACGACGGTGCAAAGCGATAAGTATCCGTTAGTTTAAGGTCTTTGCTGGCATTCTACATCATGAGGATGATTTGTACTCTGAAGCCACTACAAAAAACTGCGGGCAAAAAAAAGGCGCACCGAAGTGCGCCTGAAACTCCCAAGAAAATTTTTCAAAAACCTGATAACCAATAAACAGTCAGATCAATTATTTGATGCCAATATTGCCTTAACGGTTAATTCTTCTTTTGATGCCCTGCTAAATCCATAGCTGGCATAAATATCCTGTGCTTCATCACTGGCCAAGTAGTCCAGATAGCTCCTTGCATTTTCCTGATTCCTTCCTTGGTTAAGCACACCGATAGCATAGCCAACTTTATGCGCCATGTTGTACGGTGCCGGGATCGCTACACCTTCAACATTACGGCCTTTTTTTACGCCTTCAACAACCTCAGTCGTCCAGACAATACCAACATCAGCTTTACCATTTTCGATGCGATAAGGTGTTTCACGATGGTGGCGTGAAGTGAACCAGGTCTTATCCGGGATAGCCCAGCAACTTTTGCATTTCGCCTCGGCTGTTACCTTTTTATAAAGCCCCAGATCCTTGAGCATTTGTGAACCATAAAACTTGAAAATACCCTCTGTTAATGGATTAGGATGCGACTGCACCAGATCATCTCTTGCCAGATCCTTTGGCCCTGAAATCTTTTTCGGGTTTCCCTTTGCCACCATTAATTCAAGCTTGTTATGGGTATAGATGATATGGTCATTCATCTTGCCCTTGCCTTTCAGTTTTCTCAGATGACCCAGATTAACGCTGGCAAACAAATCCGGCGTCATGGATGTCTTGCGGCCTTCTATCATCCCCTGCTTGAGTATTTGTCCTTTAAGAATCTGTCCCGGCGGTATGGTTTCTACATAAACACTTTTAATATCTGGGTTTTTCTGCTGAAAATCCTGTATCAGCTCTTCCATCACCATGAACTGATTACCCGCCAGGTACATCACCAGGTCTGCCGAATAGGAATCCTCTACCTGGCCATACTTGACCTCACCGCCAGTCATGAATGTGCGATAGTCGTGACCCTTGCCATCCTTGCCAGCAATCGCCGATGAACTCATTGCTGTGACAGCAAGAGTTAAGGCACATACAAATAGTGTTTTAAATGTTGTCATTAATCATTCCGTATGGTGTGGAGTATTAAAGACGACTAGCGACTGGAAAACTATTGGGTAGATTCGGGATAGAGGTCAGGGTATACCCTGAATTGGAGGCAGTTGAAAGTTCAAAGATCCAAGTTCCAAGCTAAAAGCTAAAAGCTTGCAGTATTTTGACTTGGAACTTGGAACTTGGAACTTGGAACTTGGAACTTGGAACTTGGAACTTGGAACTTGAAACTTGGAACTTGAAACTTGAAACTTTAATCTTCTTTACTCCTTTCCGCCAGCAATGCAATCCGTACAAGCTCAGAGACAGAGCCGGCTTCCATTTTTGACATCAGATTAGCGCGGTGAGTTTCGATGGTTTTTACGCTGATGTCCAACTCACGAGCCATGGTTTTGTTGGAGCACCCGGCGACTATACAGTCCAGCACCTGTTTTTCTCTGCTACTCAACTTCTGTAGACGATCACGGGCATCCTGACGGCGTTGTATACTTATCTTCTGGCTGCGGCTTTTTTCTATTGCCTGTTGAATTCTGTCAATCAGGTGCTGATCATTGAATGGTTTCTCGATAAAATCAAAGACACCTGACTTGAAGGCCCGCACAGCCATTGGTACATCCGCATGTCCTGTAATAATGATCACTGGCAGAACAAAATTCTGCTGCTGCAATTCTTCCTGCAGATCAAGGCCGCTGAGGCCAGGCATACGCACATCCAGCACAACACAACCGGTCTGCTGATTTTTATAGCCGTCGAGAAAATCCTGTGCGGTAGCAAAGCACTGCACCGGCAACTGTACGGATTCAATCAGCCAGCGCAGGGAATCTCTGACGCTGGCATCGTCATCAACAATAAAAACAATAGCTCCGCTTTCTTCATTCACTGGCATGAATTTACCTATCTCCAGGTTGTGGCAAGGCAAGACCAACAATAGTCTGTTGCCCTGAAGTATCAGTATACATAGTCCCGCCATGTGCTTCTATAATGGTGCGGCTGATCGACAGCCCCATACCCATACCCTCATCTTTCGTGGTGTAGAATGGATCAAATATCTGCTGCCGCTCACCGTCAGGCAGGCCTACACCGGTATCCCTTACTTCAATATTGAGCATATCAGCCTGCGTCATGGAAGAGACCACCTCGATCATTTTTTCGCCCTGCCAGGGAACATGTACCGCATCAATAGCATTCCGCAGCAAATTAAGCAGCACCTGTTCAATCTGGATAGCATCAACGATTAAAACGGGGAGATTTTCAGCAAGTGAAAGCGTCAGGGTGATCGATTTTCTTTCCATTTCGCTTCTTAGAAATCCACTAACCCGCGTAATCAATTCATTGATATCAACACGTTCATGATGCGGGTCCTCCTTGTTGACGAATGCGCGCATACGACGGATGATCTTGGCGGCCCTTTCTGCTTCCTGTATTGACTGCTGCATTATTGCGG
>JAUWVE010000094.1 GCA_030617565.1 Gammaproteobacteria bacterium
ATCATTCCCTTTGTCGACAGGGTCGGCACTAAAATGAATATGATGGAACAGGTCATGAATGTGCCGTCTCAGGAGGTCATCACCCGGGACAACGCGATGGTAACAGTAGATGGTGTTGTTTTTTTCCAGGTTGTTGACGCCGCGCAGGCCTCGTATGAAGTCAATAACCTTGAACTGGCCATCATGAACCTGACCATGACCAATATCCGTACCGTGATGGGCTCAATGGACCTTGATGAACTGCTGTCCAAGCGTGATGTCATCAACCACGCCCTGTTAAAGGTAGTTGATGATGCCACCACCCCCTGGGGCGTCAAGGTGACGCGTATAGAGATCAAGGACATCACACCACCGGCTGACCTGGTCGAATCAATGGCGCGACAGATGAAGGCAGAACGCGACAAGCGTGCTCAGATTCTTGATGCCGAAGGTGACCGGGCATCTGAAATCCTGCGTGCTGAAGGTGAAAAAATGGCCATCGTACTGGATGCAGAAGGCAAAAAGGAAGCCGCTTTCCGTGAAGCTGAAGGACGCGAACGTCTGGCAGAGGCCGAAGCCCGTGCGACACATGTTGTGTCGAAGGCTATTGCCCAGGGTGACGTGCAGGCCCTGAACTATTTTGTTGCGCAAAAATACGTCGAAGCCCTTAAAGATATCGCTTCGGCAGATAACGAGAAACTGGTGCTGATGCCACTGGAAGCAGCCAGTGTTATCGGTGCCATTGGCGGCATCTCCGAGATTGCAAAAACGACATTTGGCAAAGAGAATACGTAATGGACTTCTCTATGCTTGAAGATATCGTTTACTGGAACTGGCTGGTACTTGCAGTAGTGTTTGTTACTGTCGAGATACTGGTGGCCGGCACTTTTTTCCTGTGGATGGGAATATCTGCAGCTGTGGTAGGCCTGGTTCTGCTGGTTTTCCCCGGCATGTCATGGGAATCACAGTTAACCCTGTACGCCATATTTTCAATTATCAGCATCATCGTTTCAAGAATCTGGCTGGCAAAGCATCACCGCAAAGAAACGCCATCCACCCTCAACCGACGCGGCAGCCAGTATATAGGACGTCATTTCACGCTTACCGACCCCATCGTTGACGGCATAGGCCGGCTCAATATTGATGATACCGTATGGCGTGTGAGTGGGCCTGACATGGAATCCGGGGTACAGGTGATTGTTGAAGGAATGGATGGTACGATTCTTCGTGTAAAACAGGCATAATCCCGCCCCTGATTCTTTTACCTGCTGGCTTTGTGCCTGCAACCCTGCACCGGAGAGCTTAACTATGAAACTGGCCTGCCTGGACCTGGAAGGTGTGCTTGTACCTGAAATATGGATAAACGTCGCAGAACTGACAGGTATTGACGACCTGCGACTGACCACACGTGACATCCCTGATTACGATGAACTGATGACGCACCGCCTGCAGGTGCTGGATAAACATGATCTGAAACTGTCCATTATCGAGTCTGTCATTGACGACATGGGCCCGCTTCCCGGTGCCAGAGAATTCCTTGACTGGCTGCGTGAACGCTATCAGCTGATCATCCTGTCCGATACCTTTTACGAATTCGGCATGCCATTGATGCGGCAATTAGGTTCACCCACTCTTTTCTGCCACAAACTGGAAATCAAAGAAGACCGAATTGCCAACTACTGCCTGCGCCAGCAGGACCAGAAGCGCAAAGCAGTACAGGCTTTCCATAACCTGAACTACAAAGTCATCGCCGCTGGAGATTCTTACAACGACACCAGCATGCTGAAAGAAGCCGATGCTGGAATCCTGTTTTCTCCTCCACAAAACGTAATAGACGAGTTCCCCCAGTTTCCAGTTACAAATACCTACGAAGAACTAAAACAGGCATTTTTGGATGCGGATAAACGTATTGATGGTAACAAATAAAGTTTTCGGTTTTCAGTGTACAGTTTTCAGAAAAATCGTTGCTGACCTGAATACCGAAAACTGAACACTGAAAACCTGAGCTATGTGACATTATCACCTGCTATTGATAGCAAGACTGCTAAACTACCCGAATCTACGACACATTAAGGACTACAACATGGCAACAGTGAATCTGACACAAGAAATATTCAGCGATACCATTAACGACAACGATATCGTAATTATAGACTTTTGGGCTGAGTGGTGCGGCCCCTGCAAAAACTTTGCACCGATCTACGATGAAATTTCAGAAAAGCATGAAGATATCGTGTTCGCCAAGGTCAACACCGAGGAAGAACAGGAACTGGGGGCATCATTTCAGATACGCTCTATCCCAACACTTATGATCTTTCGTGAAAAAATCATCCTTTATTCGCAGCCGGGCATGATGGCCGGGCCACAGCTCGATGAACTGATCGAAAAGGTTAAACAGCTGGATATGGATAAGGTCAGGGCTGAAATCACCGAACAGGAAAAGCAGAAACAAGCTTAAAACAAAGATTAGGTTTGGTATTTTACGTAGATCCCGTGATGTAGAAAAAAAGGCGCACCGGGCGGTGCGCCTAAAACATCTCAGGAGGATCTGAGGATTAATCTTTCAGTCGTTCTATGCCCAGGGCTTTAAGTATGTATTTCTCATAAACGGGTTCGGAAGTCCCTTTCTTCATCTTGCGCAGGAAATATTTCTCAAAACCAATTTTTGCAACATGCACCCATTTGCCTTTCTTGAACCAGTTGACATTGCGTGGAGGGATTTGCGGCAGTGCAACAAAGGCAGCACCGGTATCGCCGAAATCTGCCAGGCAGATAGCATTCCATGTACCGACCTTTTCAGGTTCAGCACCTTCCAGTTCAGCATCAATATTATGCACAATGGCAGTCACCATTGACTCAATCATATAGCCCGTCTTCGGGGCGCCAGTTGGAACCGGAGTAGCTTCAACAGGAGGAATGGCAATGCCTACGCCTGCCGCATAAATATTGTAATATTTTGGACTGCGCTGATATTCATCTACGATAACAAAACCACGAGGGTTACAGAGGCCATCTACATTAGCAACTGCATCGACGCCCTTGAAGGCCGGCAGCATCATTGAATGCTTAAACTCAACCTCATGCTGCTTCTTCAGTTCACCATTTTCGTCCATTTCGTCAACGAAGATTCTGCCTTCCTCAACCCTGGTCACCTTGGCGTTAGTTATCCATTCTATGTGTCGGCTGCGCAGTTCTGACTCCAGCATTCCTCTTGAATCACCCACTCCACCGAGACCGAGATGGCCAATATATGGCTCAGAAGTAATAAAAGTCATCGGCACCTTGTCACGGATTTTACGTTTACGCAGATCGGTGTCGAGAATACAGGCAAATTCGTAGGCAGGCCCGAAGCAGCTGGCAAAAGGCATAGCACCGATGATCACTCGACCCGGGTCTTTGACGAATTCTTCATACTTGTTATAGAACATTTCAGCATGATCAATCGAACAGACTGAATGCGTGTAACCACCATGCGGCCCGCTACCTTCGACCTCCTCAAAAGCCAGCCGAGGACCTGTAGTAATCACCAGGTAGTCATAATCGACAGTATCACCACTATCCATAACCAGCCTGCTATTTTCCGCGTCGATCTCATTTACCGTTCCCGCTATAAAATGAATACCCTTTCTTTCCACGTAGGGACGAATCGGCAATGTAATGTCTTCACGCTTGCGCCAGCCAACAGCGGCCCATGGATTAGAAGGAACGAACTGGAAATATTCATTCGCATTAATGATAGTAACCTTGTGTTCCTTACCCAGGATACAGCGCATTTCATACGCCGCTGGCATACCACCTGTCCCTGCCCCCAGGATGACTACATGTGCCATGATGACTCTCCTTTTAAATTTAAAATATGCGGTCAGCAGAAAATTGATGGCGCATGACATTAACATGCCATAAATCATGCCATGTCATGACATAACTGCCACACTACAAGCTATTCTTTGTGTTAGTTTCTTGCCTTTTGTCAGTTTTTTTATATAGCTAATTTAATGAAAGGAAGAATCATGCCAACTTGTACTCAGGATAAAAAAAACCTCAATCCAAGGGGTAAAGGATTGAGGTCAACTGGGTTCTGATTTGCCAGAACCTTCCGCTCAGGGAGGAAAAGCGGAAACACATCTAGCGATGTAAGAATTCAGACAAGCACTTTTATCGAATAGTTCCCGCACAAAGCTTGTTATAATTATGAAAACAGTTCCAAGATCCAAGTGAAAATCTTAAAAAACACACCCTGATAATTCCAGGCTCAAAATTCAGGGATTCTTTTGTCTTGGAACTTGGAACTTGGATCTTGGAACTTGGAACTAATGCGTTAATGCGCCTCATCCCAATTAGCCCCTACCCCGACATCAACCAGCAAGGGAACACGCAAATCGGCGACCCCGGTCATCAAAGCCTGTATTTTATCGCTGGCATCTGCAATCTGGCCGTCCGGTACTTCAAAAATCAGCTCATCATGTACCTGCATAATCATCCTGACATCCGGCGCTTCATGCCGGATCCATTTATCCACTGATATCATTGCCATTTTGATCAGATCGGCAGCAGTACCCTGCATCGGTGCATTGATGGCGGTGCGCTCGGCATATTGCCTACGCATGCCGTTGCCAGAGTTGATTTCAGGCAGATAGAGACGTCGACCGTAAACGGTTTCTACATAGCCCTGTTCGTGAGCCAGCTTACGGGTTTCATCCATATATATTTTTACCCCTGGATAGCGATCGAAATACAGATCGATATACTCCTGTGCTTCGCCGCGCTCAATGTTCAGCTGCTGCGCCAGACCGAAGGCAGACATGCCATATATCAGGCCAAAATTGATCGCCTTGGCAGAACGCCGCTGATCAATTGTCACCTCATCCAGCGGGATAGCAAAGACCTCGCTGGCGGTAGCTTTATGAATATCCGCGCCTTCAGAAAATGCCTTCAGCAGGCCTTCATCACCGGACAAATGCGCCATGATGCGCAGCTCCACCTGCGAATAATCCGCAGACACCATGAGAAAACCGTCATCGGGAATAAAGGCCTGCCGTATTCGCCTGCCCTGTTTAGACCTGACAGGAATATTCTGCAGATTCGGGTCAGATGATGATAAGCGTCCGGTTGCAGCAACGGCCTGGTGATACGAGGTGTGAACACGCCCGGTTCTGGGGTTAATCATCAGCGGCAGTTTATCGGTATAGGTGGAACGCAGCTTACTCATAGAGCGATATTCGAGAATAAGACGCGGCAGGTCGTAATCCGGTGCCAGTTCCTGCAGCACGGCCTCTGCGGTCGATGGCTGGCCTTTTGGCGTCTTTTTTATAACCGGCAGGCCCAGTTTGTTAAACAAAATATCCTGCAACTGTGCCGGTGAACCCAGATTGAACTCCTGTCCAGCCGCTTTGTGGGCCTGCCGTTCCAGATCCACTATACCCTGCGCCAGCTCCGAGCTTTGACGCTTTAGCATCCCAGCGTCAATGCGCACACCGTTTCGCTCCACCCTGGCCAGTATCGGCAATAGCGGCATTTCAATTTCACGATAAATAAATGTCAGTTTTTCATGTTTTTCCAGTGCCGGCCACAGGCGCTCATGCAGGCGCAAGGTGATATCTGCATCTTCCGCAGCATAAGGTGAGGCCTGCTCCAATGCTATGTCATTAAATTTGAGCTGCTTCTTGCCCTTGCCGGCGATGTCTTCAAAATGAATGGTTTTATGCCCCAGATGCTTCATTGCCAGGGTATCCATATCATGCCGGGATGACGTGCTGTCCAGCACATAGGACTCCAGCATGGTGTCGTGCTCGATACCCTTAAGCGTAATAGCATAGTTGGCCAGCACCTTCATATCATATTTGAGGTTCTGGCCGATCTTTTTGATCTCTTCATTTTCCAGCAACGGCTTCATCTGCTGCAGCACCTGCCCGCGATCAAGCTGCTGCGGTGCGCCGGGATAATCATGGGTCAATGGAACATAGGCCGCCTTGCCAGCCTCAACGGCAAAAGACAGGCCAACGATTTCGGCCTGCATGGCATCCAG
>JAUWVE010000242.1 GCA_030617565.1 Gammaproteobacteria bacterium
TGTGCCGCCTGATGATCATTTTCGGTCAACAGATTTTTCAGTACGGTGATAGCAGACTTGCCATCTTCTGTACGAGCAAGTTTGCCGTTATCCGTTACCAGGTGTGCATTGCCGTGTGTCACATTACAGCCGCAGGTATCGCACATGATGATCTCCGTTAAGTTACATACTAAGGCTAATAATATTGAACCGCAAAGACGCTAAGACACAAAGAAAAATATTGCTGTAAATATAAAAAACTTTGCGTCATTGCGTCTTTGCGGCTCACCTTTCTTTTGACTCTGTATCAAATTCCAGTTTCGTCAGTACCATTTCATCGCCACTGACAAGTTCAGTGTGGTAGTCACCGCATTCTCCGCAGAGCAACCTGTTGGCACTGGCCTCCGATTCTACTCCGCATATCCTGCATCTTACCCGTACCGGCATAGGTTCTATAAAAAGTTCAGCACTCTCTGCCACGGTACCGGCTGCTGCCAGAGGATAGGCATGTTCCAGCAACGATATCTCTGCACCGGATAAAGGTCCAACTTTAAGCCAGATGGTCCTGACGGCAACCGCCTGATTATCTCTTGCGAGGTCTTCCACCTGGCTGATCAGTGCCTGGCATATGGACAGTTCATGCATGCTCTAGAGCGAGCATCTCGTCGTAGATCTCCCACGCCGAACGGGCTTCCTGCTCTGTCATTTTCTGGATCGCGTAACCGATGTGTACCATGACAAAATCACCCACAGCAATTTCATCCTCCTGCAACATAAACAGATTAACGTCACGTTCGACACCTTTTGCTTCGCAGCGGGCAAGGAAACGGTCGATAGATTTTATTTGCATTGGAATGCCAAGACACATAGGCTAGACCCTGTAAGTAATAATAATATGAATGACTATAGCATCTGATTAATGACAAAAATATTGATTTAAATCAAAAACAGAAAATCTGAATGTAGGCATACTAATTGATATGAAAACACTGGTGCTGGCAATTGGCAATACACTACTCACAGATGAAGGGGTGGGTATCCATGCGCTTCAGGCGCTACAGGAACAGCATCCTGAACCAGCAGGTGTTACCTATATGGATGGTGGAACGCTGAGTTTTACGCTTGCCGGTGCAGTAGAAGATGCTGACAACCTGATTGTTCTGGATGCCACCCAGCTGAAATCCGAACCGGGCACGGTCGATTGCCTGATTAATGAAGAAATGGACCGTTTTCTCGGGAGTTGCAAACGCAGCGTTCATGAAATAGGCCTGCTTGACCTGCTTGATATATCCCGACTGACCGATAATTTGCCAACAAGGCGTGCGCTGGTGGCCATTCAACCGGATGTGATCGACTGGGGCGAATATCCAACGGAACAGGTGGCAGCCGCTATTCCTGTTGTAGTCGACAAGGTGCTGGCTTTAATAGCGCAATGGTCTACAACACCCGGGGCTGACGAGGGCCAGGCAGCATGAACAGCAATTCGTCCGGTTGTGAAGATACAGCTTGCTCTGATGAAATTATAACGGGCAACGTTGCCCCTATCCTGAATGAAATCAGGCATGCCCTGAAAAAATTGCTGGATGAGGGTGAATCTACAATCATTGATCTGCGTGCCCTGCCTATGGGGCCAGGTGAAGAGCAGCAGCTTGAATCCCTGCTGGGTATCGGTGAAGTGACAGCAAACATCGATGCCATGGGGCCATCTACAGTCAACGAAACCTTATTTGCAGGTGTCTGGCTGGTGACACATCGCAATACCGAAGATGCAATCCTGGGTAAGTTTATCGAGATTACCCGTTATCCATCCATACTTGAATCACAGACAGCAGACATGCGCAGTGCACTGAAAGCACTACCCGATCTACTGACAGAGAACGGCTAAGGCAAGGGGACTCAAATGGCTGACGACAGAACACTGGCAGATATACTCAGGTCACAGGGCGTTTCACGACGGGGGTTTCTGAAATT
>JAUWVE010000249.1 GCA_030617565.1 Gammaproteobacteria bacterium
ATTGCAGGTCCATTGATGCAGGAGCAGGCTTGCAAAAGTCTCTACTCGATGGAAAAGCTGACACTCATGGGGCTGGATGGCCTTTTTGGCAGGTTGCGGGAAATTCTTCATATCCGTCGAAGCCTGGTGCGGCATTTTCTCTCTGATCCGCCAGATTTGTTTATCGGTGTTGATGCTCCAGATTTTAACCTCGGGCTAGAGAAGAAATTACGCAAAGCCGGGATTCCTGTTTTGCACTATGTCAGTCCAACGGTCTGGGCGTGGCGAAAATATCGTCTCAGGGGCATGCGTCATGCGATTGACAGAATACTGGTTCTGTTTCCATTCGAGCTTGATTTTTATCGGCAGTATAAAATAAACGCAAAGCTGGTTGGTCATCCAATGGTAAGGGATATTGATAGTAAGCCAGATGTGAATCTACTTAGAAAAAACTTTGGTCTTGCTGCGGATAAAAAAATAATCGCACTGCTGCCGGGCAGCCGCACTGGTGAGATTCAGCGTATGGCAGGTATATTTCTTCATGCCGCTGCAATACTTGCAGAAAAATATCCGGGTTTGCAGTTTGTCACAGCAATGCCAAATTCCTCTTTGATGAAACTGTTTAAAAATGAAGTAAAGAAAACAGGATTCAATGAGCTTGATCTTGTCTGCGTCACAGGACATTCAAGAGATGTAATGGCCAGTGCTGATATCCTCATGCTTGCCTCAGGAACTGCCGCTCTGGAAGCGGCAGTTGTAGGGTGCCCGGTTGTTGTCGCTTATAAAGTTTCCTGGTTGACCAAAACCATGGTGCAATTGTTAGCCCATGTGAAGTATTTTTCCATGCCGAATAATCTTGCAGGTTACAGGCTGGTTCCAGAGCTTATGCAAGATGACTGTACAGCTGAAAACCTGGTAGTTGAGACAGGCCGTTATCTTGATGATGAAGCACGGGTCAGTAAAGTAAAAAAGGCATTTCTGCAGATCAGGCAGAGTCTCGATCTTGACTCCGACCGTCTTGCTGCTGAGTCAGTACTGGAGATGCTGGGGCTAGCGGCAAACAAAGGGGATAAATCATGACTCAGTTACTGGTGGCTGGAGTGGATGAAGTAGGGCGTGGCCCACTTGCCGGGCCAGTAATTACGGCTGCAGTAATTCTGGACAGCAGGCATATTATTGACAAGCTTGATGACTCAAAGCGGCTAAGTAAAAAAAAGCGCCAGCTGCTTGATCAGGAAATCCGCGCACATGCGCTGAGTTTCTCTATTGGCAGGGCCGAGGTTCATGAGATTGATCAGCTAAATATCCTGCAGGCGACCATGCTTGCAATGCAAAGAGCGGTAGCCGGACTTGATAAAATACCGGGGAAAATTCTGGTTGATGGAAACCGTTTGCCACAATTTCCCTGCGAGGCTGAGGCCATCATTGGTGGCGATGGTCTGGTACCTGAAATATCAGCTGCGTCTATAATCGCAAAAGTTTATCGGGATAACTTGATGGCTGAATTACATCAACAATATCCGCTGTACGGCTTTGACAGCAACAAGGGGTATCCTACTCGAAAACATCGAGAAGCATTGATCAAATATGGCGTTACACCCTGCCATAGGCAGAGTTTTGCTCCAGTTAGAAATGCAATGAATCCTGCGTGATTATCGATGACTGATCAAACAATAAATAAACCGTTTGTCCATCTTCATCTACACTCTGAGTATTCTCTGGTGGACAGTGTCCTGAGGATAGGCGACGTAATTAAAGCAACCAGTGATCAGAACATGCCTGCCGTTGCTGTTACAGATCTATCCAATGTCTTTGCAGTGGTTAAATTCTACAAGGCGGCCGTTGCGGCAGGAATAAAACCCATACTGGGTTCTGATGTATGGATTGAACG
>JAUWVE010000185.1 GCA_030617565.1 Gammaproteobacteria bacterium
GTGAAGCCTGCTAATAAGTCCATGCACTGGTTCAAGATGTCTTACAATAAAATGTACTGGACCAGCGTACGCGGTCTACTCTGAGGAGCTACACTAAAATGACCAACCAGAATGAAACACCCCCAGGCGCGACGGAAAACATTAATTTAGACGCGCTGACTGAACTCGCGACACTCGTTTCCGCGGCCCAGGATGCGCTAACGGATGATATGGTCTCTCGACTGGCTTCTGCCTTCAGTGAGGGTCTTACGCTACTCGACCGCCTTACACGAAATGAAGGCCTGATTCATTTGCTGCAGGAACTTGATCGCCCGGAGAACCAGCGATTCCTGATCTGCCTGTCCAATGCATTCACAGCCGCTAGTCGAGAAATCTCTGCTGCCCCACCGGCCAAAGGCGGTGTCATTGGTGTATGCAAACTTGGTTGCAATTCCGGCACACAGGAAGGGCTCCGACTGGTTTCACTAATCGGCGAACATTTGAGCGAAAACATGCGTGAGTTGCACCGTCGCGGCGGCTAATACATCAAAGGAATAGCGATCACCTGAGAGCAGCTGGTGATGGCTGGGGTCATTCGAAGACAGCTCGTTGTGGTCCGCAAAAGTACAATGCCTTGTCCCAAATTTCTGTGAGAAATACGGGTTAGAACTGGAGGATTTTATATGTCAGGAAGGCTGAGTGATTTTGGGTTCTTTCTGACAGGCGTCTAAGCTCAACTACTCAACCTAAACCTATAGATGTCCAGGGGCCACACATGAATATGACACACCATTTATACATGGTTGATGTGTTTGCAGAATGGCCCTACTCGGGGAATCCGCTGGCGGTTGTGGTCAGCACAGAAGCGCTATCCGATGTAACGATGCAGCAGTTCGCAGCGGAGATGAACTTCTCGGAAACGACCTTCGTGATGTCTGCGCCTGAGGATGATGGCGGATACCGTGTACGGATCTTCACTCCGGCGCGGGAAATTGCTTTTACTGGTCATCCGATCCTCGGCACAGCATGGGTCATCCGCCATCACGTTGCTCCTGAGCCCTGTTCGCAGGTACGACTGCATCTCGATGTGGGGCAGGTTCCTGTTACATTTGAGTCTTCCGCTGATGGGAGAGAGCTTGTGTGGTTTACCGCACCGCCGATGTCGCTCGGGGCGATTTCTCCTCGTGAACCTGTCGCAGCAGCACTTGGCCTATCACCGGAGGATATAGAGGTGAGGGTGCCCATCCAGGTCATTTCTGCCGGCACATCGGCTATGATTGTCCCACTGTGCAGTCTCGACGCACTTCGACGCAGCAAACTTAATCTCGCAGCATTTGCCCCACTAGCGGCCGAAGGTTTTCCGCCACTTGTCTACCTTTTCTGTCGCCAGACACATCAGTCCCAGAACGACCTCTGCGCGAGGTTCTTCTTTGAGGCGCACGGTGTACGTGAAGATCCAGCAACAGGAAATGGTGCTGCTTTTCTCGGTGCTTATCTGTTGCAGCATCGATATTTCCCCGGACTCGATCTGTCCCTGCGCATCGAACAAGGTTATGAGATTCGTCGACAGTCGTTGGTTATGCTGCGTGCAAGAATACGCAACGAGGTCCGGGAGGTAAGAGTGGGCGGCTACGTCGTTCCAACGGTGCAGGGCGAACTGCTTTGACGCAGGCAATAAGGATGCCTGGCAACGACATGCAGAGGTCGCTTCGGACCATTTCTGATGGCAAGCCTTAGGTGTTTGGATTATCAAAACGATAGCTGTTACGTACCGCCTCCCGTGTCACTACACCTGAACTGGAGCCACCCTGCCAGACTCTCTCGGTCACTAGCAAGGCATCTACATTCTCTTTGTTCATGGTTTCCAGCGCATCATAGACGCTGGCATGATCGGGGATTTTACCGAGGTCAAAACGTTCAGCGGGTAATTCCAGTAGGTTGATTACATCTTCCTGGTCTGCTGAATCATGCTCGTTCATCCATGTTACCAGGTCGACCAGTGGAAACATTGAGTATTGCCCCTGCTTTGACTTCACAACGATTAATTTCGGCTGAAATTCAATCAATGCCCTGGCCTCAAGATATGTGATGACAGGCTCGCTAAACCGGATACGATGTTCCAGCACGGCTGTTACCGGTTTGTTCTGCAGTGCCTTAACAAATGGATCGCGCATGGGGTCAAGACCACGATAGCGCATTAACATGACGAAGACAGACTCCTGTTTGAATAATTCCGAACAGATTAGATTCGCCGTGATGACAGCAAGCATGCCCGGCAAAATGATACCCGGGTTTGCAGTGAGTTCCAGTAAGGCCATCAATGCAGCCAGAGGGGCCTGCAGAGTAGCCCCCATCATGGTCACCATGCCGATAATGGCATAAAAACCGATATCACTCATATCACTGCCCAAGAGGGTCTCAACAACAACTCCGGTCAGTCCACCGGCGGCGGCACCGATCACCAGTGTCGGTCCAATCAGCCCACCAGGCAGGCCCAGTCCGATAGCACAGGCAGTAGCAATCAATTTTAAGATTATGATTGACAACAATAGCAATGCCTCCGGATCACTGTTTAGAATCGACGTAATGGTGTCATAACCAACCCCCATGATTTCTGGTGTAGGCATTGCCAGCAATCCACACAGCAATCCTGCCAAGGAGTAACGCAGCCAGATTACCCAGTTAGCCGTTAACCGGGCAACAAAGAGTAGTAACTGTATAAACGCCGCAGCGAGGATACCGATGGCAAGCCCCATCAATGTGAATATTGCCATCTCGCCAATCATGTTTGCAGAACTGACATCAACGATAATCATTGTTGTGCTGTCATAGTAAATACGGGTCAGAAT
>JAUWVE010000082.1 GCA_030617565.1 Gammaproteobacteria bacterium
AGAAGCAAAAGAGATTAAAGGAATTATTGAGACATGAACTTGTATGTGCCTTGTCGAAGCCATCCCTTCTCCCTGGAGGGAGAAGGCCAGGATGAGGGGGCTGATAAATCAACCCCTTACCTGCCCGGTCACCCTCACCCTAACCCTCTCCCAAAGGGAGAGGAGATTTATGGGACAGCAATGGTTTTACGTAAAACCTAAATCGTAAAACGAAAGATTTACTGATGATACTTGCGGCTAAGCGTATGAACCGCTTCAATCAAAGCGGCGGCATGGTCCGGGTTGATCTCCGGATGTATACCATGGCCGAGGTTGAAGACGTGGCCATTGCCTTTGCCGAAGCTGGCGAGGGTGTTGCCGACTTCCTCACGAATCCTGTCTGGCGAGGCATACAGCACACAGGGATCAATATTACCCTGCAGGGCAACGCGGTCACCGACTCTTGCCCGGGCATCCGACAAATCGGTTGTCCAGTCCAGGCCCAGTGCATCGCAGCCGCTGTCAGCCATGGCTTCCAGCCATTGTCCGCCGCCTTTGGTGAACAGTACCACCGGCACATCCCGGGTCGCAGGATCAGCTTTCAATTTACTGACGATGTTAGTCATATAGGATAAAGAGAATTTACGATAGGCAGCAGGGGATAATGATCCACCCCAGGTATCAAAGATCATGACGGCCTGGGCACCGGCGGCGATTTGTGCTGAAAGGTAGACGCTGACGCTATCTGCAAGAACCGTCAGTATTTTGTGCAACAGATCCGGACGGTTAAACATCATCGCTTTGATCTTTGAAAATGTTTTGCTGCTGCCGCCTTCTACCATATAGGTCGCGAGCGTCCAGGGACTGCCGGAAAAACCAATCAGGGGCACACGGCCATCCAGCTCGCGGCGAATCAGCGATACCGCATCGGTGACATAGCGTAGTTCATCACCGGGATCAGGCACAGCGAGTTTATTGACTGCGGCCTCATCGGTGATCGGGTGTTTGAAGCGCGGCCCTTCACCTTCCTCAAAGTACAGACCCAGTCCCATGGCATCCGGTATGGTCAGGATATCGGAAAATAGAATCGCCGCATCCAGCGGGAACCTCTCCAGTGGCTGCAGGGTGACTTCGCAGGCCAGTTCCGGATTCTGGCACAGAGACATGAAGTCACCGGCCTTGCTGCGGGTAGCGCGGTATTCAGGCAGATAACGGCCTGCCTGCCGCATCATCCATACTGGTGTCACATCTACGGCTTCACGTCGCAGGGCACGCAAAAAACGATCATTTTTAAGTGTTGGCATTATGGTTTTTTCTCGAGTGTAGTGTTTCATATTATTTGACGATTAAGCGTGACGAGAAGCCGTTAGCTACAAGGCAGGTTTCGCAGTAAATGGTTGCTCCCTTTGCAAGGAATCTAACGCCGTAGATGACGGTTTCTCGCCGCGCCCGAAGGGAGGTCCACAAATGGCTCAATACGGCATTGCAGTTTTTGCCAAGGGAATGACCATTGCATGCGAACTGCGCCTTGTCTTGAACCATTTGTGGGCCTCTTAATCGTCAAATAATATGAAACACTACACTAGCGCGGAAGATCGCTGCTGCCCATCAGGAATTCGTCGACTGCTCTGGCCGCCTGACGGCCTTCGCGTATCGCCCACACCACCAGCGACTGTCCGCGACGCATATCACCAGCAGCGAAAACCTTGTCAACCGAAGTCTGGTAGTTGGATGTATTGGCATTGATATTGCCACGATTATCCTGTGCCAGACCCAGATCTTCAATCATACCCTGGTGAACAGGATGTACGAAGCCCATAGCGATGAAGACACGGTCGGCCTTGAGTTCGAATTCCGAACCGGCGATTTCAGACATCTGCCACTGCCCACTCTCATCCTTTTTCCATTCAACCTTGATGCAGTCAATACCCGTCAGTTTGCCATCTTTACCTTTAAAGCGTTTGCTGGCGACACTCCACATGCGTTCACAGCCTTCTTCCTGTGAACTGGATGTGCGTAGTTTATTCGGCCAGTCGGGCCAGGTCAGTGCCTTATTTTCTTTCTCCGGCGGCATCGGCATGATTTCAAGCTGGGTGACGGATTTTGCTCCCTGGCGGTTGGATGTGCCAATACAATCTGAACCGGTATCGCCGCCGCCGATGACCACTACGTCCAGATCTGTCGCGAGAACAGCCTCTGCAGCAGGAATCTGATCACCGGCTACACGCTTATTGGATTGGGTCAGGAATTCCATGGCGAAATATACACCGTCCAGTTCTCTACCTTCAACAGGCAGGTCACGGGGGTCTTCGGAACCGCCGGTTAATACTATGGCATCAAACTCATTAATGAGTTGTTCGACTGGAATTTCAGCACCAATGTGGGCATTGGTTTTGAATTCGATGCCTTCGCCCATCATCTGGCTCATGCGACGGTCTATCAGTGTTTTACTGAATTTGAAATCCGGTATGCCATAACGTAACAGGCCACCAATGCGGTCGTTTTTTTCAAACACGGTAACATCATGGCCGACGCGTGCCAGTTGCTGTGCAGCGGCCAGGCCGGAAGGCCCTGAACCCACGACGGCAACCTTTTTGCCACTACGATGGCTGGCGATCTGAGGTTTTATCCAGCCCTGTTCCCAGGCATGATCGACAATGGCGCATTCAATCGTTTTGATCGTTACTGGCACATCATCGATGTTCAATGTACAGGCTGCTTCACAGGGGGCAGGACAGATGCGGCCGGTGAATTCAGGAAAATTATTGGTCGAATGCAGAACCTCACTGGCATCTCGCATGTTGCCTTTGTAGACCAGATCATTCCAGTCGGGGATGATGTTGTTGACCGGGCAGCCCTGATGACAGAAAGGGATGCCACAGTCCATGCAGCGTGCACCCTGCTGCTGCAGTACATCTTGCTGCAATGGATTAACAAATTCTTTATAATTGACTAGCCGGTCGGCGACCGGTGCGTAGGTTCGTTCCCGTCTTGGGAATTCAATGAACCCTGTTGGTTTACCCATTACTCTTCTCCAAAGTTCTTTTTCTGTACCGTCCTGTCATTTTCATCTTGTTCGTTCAGGCTGTTTTGCTTTGTTGCAATAGACTAATTTCCTGGAGCGCTCGACGGTATTCAACCGGCATGACCTTGACGAAGCGAGGTAGAAACTCTGACCAGTTGTCAAGGATCTCACGGGCACGCTTGCTGTTCGTATACTGCAAATGCTGTTTGATCAGTTGCTGCAGGCGGATGGCATCAAAGCGCGTCATATCATGGCTGACATCTACCAGTCCATGTGTTTCAAGATCACCGCCCTGGTGTTCCAGGGCTTCCATTGCATCATCTTCAGCTGTAATGGCTTCCAGTTCAACCTGTGCCATGTTGCAGCGGGATTCAAAATCACCGTCAGTATCCAGCACATAGGCAATGCCGCCGCTCATGCCGGCAGCAAAGTTACGACCGGTAGAACCCAGTACCACCACGATGCCTCCGGTCATGTATTCACAACCGTGGTCGCCGACAGCTTCCACTATCGCTGTTGCACCGGAGTTGCGTACGGCAAACCGTTCGCCGGCAACCCCGTTGAAATAACATTCACCTTCGATTGCGCCATACATGACTGTGTTGCCGACTATAATATTCTCCGCTGCCACAAGCGTTGACTGTGCCGGCGGATAGATGATGATACGGCCGCCACTGAGGCCTTTGCCAACATAGTCATTGCCTTCGCCGGATAGTTCTATCGTCACACCACGAGCGAGGAAGGCACCCAGGCTCTGACCTGCCGTGCCTTTAGCCCTGATATGTATGCAGTCATCCGGCAGGCCGGCCATGCCAAATTTTTGTGCCACCTTGCCGGACAGCATGGTGCCAAAGCTGCGGTTGTAGTTATGAATATCAATTTCGATATTGACGCATTCACCATTATTCAAGGCGGGCTGAGCCTGTGCGATCAACGTGTTGTCGACAACCTTGTCCAGGCCATGATCCTGGCAGGTAGTGTTGTAGATGTCTTCAGCTGATGCGGCATCCGGCTTCTGCAGCAGACGGGAATAGTCGAGCCCCTCAGCTTTCCAGTGGCCAATCGCCTTGCGCATGTTGAGCCTGTCCGTCTGGCCGATCATTTCATCGAATTTGCGGAAACCCATTTGCGCCATTAGCTGACGTATCTCTTCGGCGACAAAGAAGAAGTAGTTGACCACATGTTCTGGTTTGCCAGTAAATTGCTTACGCAGTTCCGGGTCCTGAGTGGCGACACCCACCGGACAGGTATTGAGATGGCATTTGCGCATCATGACACAGCCTTCGACGATCAGCGGCGCAGTGGCAAAACCAAATTCATCAGCACCCAGTAGTGCGCCTATCACAACATCGCGTCCGGTGCGCATGCCGCCATCTACCTGAACTACGATACGATTGCGCAGGTTGTTCATTACCAGTGTCTGATGTGTTTCAGCCAGGCCGATCTCCCATGGGCTGCCGGCATGTTTAATCGATGTCAACGGGCTGGCCCCGGTACCGCCGTCGTAGCCAGCGATGGTGACATGGTCGGCATGGGCCTTGGAGACGCCAGCGGCCACCGTGCCGACGCCAACTTCTGATACCAGCTTAACGCTGATGCGCGCTTCAGGATTGACATTTTTAAGATCAAAAATCAGTTGTGCAAGGTCTTCAATGGAATAGATGTCGTGATGCGGCGGCGGTGAAATCAGACCGACACCCTGTGTTGAATGTCGTACGCGTGCTATCTCTGCATTCACCTTATGGCCGGGCAACTGACCGCCTTCACCGGGTTTCGCACCCTGCGCCATTTTGATCTGTATATCATCGGCATTGACCAGGTATTCTGTCGTGACGCCAAAGCGACCGGAGGCAACTTGCTTGATGGCAGAACGGGCTGAATCGCCATTTTCCATCGGCTGGAAGCGCTTGCTTTCTTCACCTCCTTCACCGGTATTTGATTTACCGCTAATACGGTTCATGGCAATCGCGAGAGTAGAGTGCGCCTCATAAGAGATGGAGCCATAGGACATTGCACCGGTAGCAAAACGTTTGACGATTTCACTGGCTGGCTCAACCTCATCCAGCGGTACGGATTGAGCTGAGATATCAATTTCAAACAGTCCGCGCAAGGTCTTTAAATCTTCATTCTGCACATCGATTAAACGGGAAAATTCAGCAAAACTCGTCGCATCATTGGCACGTGTGGCATGCTGCAGCCTGGCGATGGTATCGGGTGTCCAGATATGGCTTTCACCACGTAGACGAAAGGCATAATCACCACCGGCATCAAGATGTTTGCGGTAGATTTCCTTGTTGCCAAAAGCGTTATCGTGCCACTCGACGGCAGAGCGGGCAATGGCAGGCAGGCCGACACCTTCTATCATGCTGCTAGTGCCGGTGAAATATTGGTCGACAAAGTCTGAGGACAGTCCGACGGCATCAAATATCTGTGCCCCGCAGTATGACTGATAAGTGGATATACCCATCTTTGACATGACTTTCTTCAGGCCTTTACCCAGTGCTTTGATGTAACGCTTGTTTGCTTCTTTAAAGTCCAGTCCATCCAGCTGTTCCGTTGTCATGCTGCGCAGAGTCTCAATTGCCAGGTATGGATTGATGGCCTCTGCACCGTAGCCGGCAAGCGTCGCAAAATGATGCACTTCAAGGGCGGCTCCTGTTTCAACTACCAGGCCGGAACTGGTTCGCAGCCCGCTGCGAATAAGGTGGTGATGCACGGCAGAGGTAGCCAGCAGAGCAGGGATGGCGATATTGTCGGCATCCACGTTACGATCTGACAGTATCAGAATATTATTGCCGTCATTGACCGAGTCTTCGGCCTTTTTGCATAGCACATCAATGGCCTGTTGCATGCCTTCGGCACCGTCTGCAGCGGCATAGCAGATATCCAGTGTTACAGTACGAAAGGCCCCGTCACTGGCGTCCTCAATGTGGCGTATGGCTTCAAGGTCGGCATTGCTTAGCACAGGCTGGCTGACTTCCAGTCGCATATGCTTGCCAGCTTCATGCAGACCCAGCAGGTTGGGGCGCGGGCCGACCAGTGATACCAGTGACATCACTATTTCTTCACGAATCGGATCGATTGGCGGATTGGTGACCTGGGCAAAATTTTGCTGGAAAAAACTGGCCAGCGGCTTTGCGCGACTGGACAATACCGCAGGTGGATTGTCGGCGCCCATAGAGCCGGTTGCTTCCTGTCCTGTGACAGCCATCGGCGTTAACAGGAATTTAATATCCTCCTGCGTGTAGCCAAAGGCCTGCTGGCGATCCAGCAGTGTAGCGGTATCCGGTTCCATCGGGCTGATATCGGTATTCAGCTTTTCCACTTCCAGCTGGGATTTGTCCAGCCATTCCTGATATGGGTCAGCATTGCTGAGTTCAGATTTCAGTTCCGCGTCATCAATGATGCGTCCCTGTTCAAGGTCAATCAGGAACATCTTGCCGGGCTGCAGGCGCCATTTCTTGACAATGCGTTGCTCCGGGATGTCCAGCACGCCCATCTCGGAGGCCATCACCACCAGGTCGTCATCGGTAATCAGGTAGCGTGCCGGACGCAGGCCGTTGCGATCCAGCGTGGCGCCGATCTGGCGGCCATCGGTAAATGCCACCGCCGCCGGCCCGTCCCACGGTTCCATGATGGCAGCGTGATATTCGTAGAAGGCATGGCGCTTTTCGTCCATCAGCGGGTTGCCGGCCCAGGCCTCCGGGATAAGCAGCATCATGGCATGCGCCATGGAATAGCCACCGGTGACCAGCAACTCCAGTGCATTGTCGAAACAGGCTGAGTCGGACTGGCCCTCGGCGATCAGTGGCCACAGTTTCTGCAGGTCGTCGCCGAACAGCTCCGATGCCATTGAATGACGGCGTGCATTCATCCAGTTGATGTTGCCGCGCAGGGTGTTGATTTCACCGTTGTGCGCAATCATGCGGAACGGGTGCGCCAGGTCCCATGTGGGGAAGGTGTTGGTCGAAAAGCGCTGGTGCACCAGCACCAGGGCGGAGACGAGGCGTTCGTCACCCAGGTCCGGATAGTAGTTGCCGAGCTGATTTGCCAGCAGCAGCCCCTTGTAA
>JAUWVE010000001.1 GCA_030617565.1 Gammaproteobacteria bacterium
CATTGTCTTTCAGGTTAATGAAAAACTGGGCTGTCGCAGAATGGGGGTCGTTGGTGCGGGCCATTGCGATAGTGCCACGGTCATTTCCCAGGCCGTTATCAGCTTCATTTTCTACAGGATCAAACGTTTGTTTCTGAATCATGCCCGGCTCAAAGCCGCCACCCTGAATCATGAAGTTTGGAATGACACGATGAAAAATCGTATTGTCAAAGAAACCATCCTCAATATATTTCTTGAAGTTAGCTGCGGTTATCGGGGCTTTGTCGGCATCCAGTTCTATAGTAATGCTGCCGTGGTTTGTTTCTATTTTGATCATGATTAATTTTAGCCTATAAAAAACGAAAAATTATAACATGAGAGTTTGGCTGCTATTAAGTGATGTAAGGTTTTTACCTGTCCCTGCTGTGTCTATGGTTATCCTTTTCCGGTAAAATTTGCATAATTACAACCTTGTCCCAGATTGCCTGATTCCTGCGTATGCTTAAAATTTATAATAGTCTCACTCGCAAAAAAGAAATATTCACCCCAATAGTCCCCGGCAAGGCCGGTATCTATGTCTGTGGCATGACAGTGTACGACCTGTGTCATATCGGTCATGCCAGGGTAATGGTCGTTTTTGACCTGGTGACCCGTTACCTTCGCAACAGGGGCTATGAAGTGACCTATGTGCGAAATATTACCGATATTGATGACAAGATCATTGCCCGGGCAATTGAGAATAAGGAAAGTATCAAGACACTGACTGGGCGCTTTATAGACGCCATGCACGAGGACACAGACAGACTGGGTGTTTTGCGTCCCGATTCTGAGCCCAGAGCAACACGGCACATGGGTGAAATCATTAGCTTAATAACTAAGTTGATGGCGAATGGTTATGCCTATCAAACAAAAAGCGGTGACATCTGCTTTCGTGTTCGCAAGTTTGAAGAGTATGGGAAGCTATCAGGTGAGTCACTGGATGATTTACAGGCCGGTGCTCGTGTAGAGGCTGAAACTAGTAAAGATGACCCTCTGGATTTTGTCCTTTGGAAGCAGGCAAAGGAGGGTGAACCCAGCTGGCCATCAGAGTGGGGCGATGGCCGTCCCGGCTGGCATATCGAGTGCTCGGCGATGTCTATGAGTAGCCTGGGTGAAAATTTCGATATCCATGGAGGCGGGCAGGATCTCCGTTTCCCTCATCATGAGAATGAAATCGCCCAGTCCGAATGCGCTACCGGTCATCCCTTTGTCAATCTCTGGATGCACAATGGTTTCGTGCGTATAGACGATGAGAAAATGTCAAAGTCGTTGGATAATTTCTTTACTATCCGTGATGTCCTGGACAGCTACCATCCCGAGATTCTTCGCTACTTTATTATCAATAGTCACTATCGCAGCCCGCTGAACTATAGTGACGAGACACTGGATCAGTCAAAGGCTGCCCTGGAAGGTTATTACCTGGCGCTGGATGGTCTGGATATTGACGATGTGGTACTGGATGACGAAATCTCTGCACCTTTTCTTGCTGCCATGGATGATGACTTTAATACACCAGAGGCCCTGTCCGTGCTGTCGGCATTAAGGCGGGATATCAATACAGCACGTCAATCTGGTGACCAGGCAAAGGCCCTGTTCCTGGCAGGGCAGCTGAAGGCACTGGGCGCTATCCTCGGACTGTTCCAGCTTCAACCGATTGAGTTCCTGCGTGGTATCTCAGGTGACGGCCAGTCAGGGGGGCTTTCTAACATGGAGGTCGATGCCCTGGTTGAAGAGAGAACCCGGGCCCGCGCGGAGAAAAACTGGGCAAGAGGGGATGAGATCAGGGATATTCTCAATGCAGAAGGCATTGTGCTTGATGACAGCGCTGGTGGCACGCGCTGGCGCAGGGAGTAGCCAGCCCGATTTAGTGATAAATACATGTATAATGCTCCAAACCTGAAGAAGCATATTCTCGGCTGTAGCAACTATATTCTAATTCTAGCGATTTACCGGTACTAAAAATGAAAAAAAATATCCGTTTGTCAGGCTTATTCAAGAAGTCTCTTCTTTCATCCTTGTTGATTGCAAGCATTGCAGTGCCTGTTCAACTATCTGCGCAGGTGGTTGCACTGGATAGAGGAAAGGATATTGGTGAAAAACGGACCGGCTGGTTGCCTTATCTCTTTGCTTCTGAATCACTGGGCACGGCGATTGGCGCCGGCGCTTTTACCGCTGGTGGTAAGCTGCAGCCGCAGTCCAGCCTGTTTGGTACAGCTTTTGTTACGTCGAATGAATCAGCACTAGTTTCCGGCGCATGGAGCAACCACCGATTTGGCAAATCCCGTTTTTTCTTTGATGGCTGGGCACTGGCAGACCATTTTACTGATCAGCGTTTCTATCTCGGGCAGAATGTCGATCCGGGAAAACCCCGATCAGGAAGTAATGATTCTGACCCTGAGAACTACGTTACCGGGATAAGTAATGAGGTAACACTCAATGCTACCCTGAAGTATCGTTTGCCGATTGGCAGTCTTAAAGATGACCCGATTTCGGTCTATCACCTGTACCAGGGCTTACTGGAATCCGGACCTAAGGGTGGCGATACCTGGAACCCGATGACCAGCGGTCAGACTACATTGGCTGCTAAATTCTTTTATACCTACCGTGATCTTGATGAGTTCGTTTTTAATGAACTGGAGAATGCGCCTGTCGAAGAAGAGGTATTTGCCAAAACAAATGGTCTTGAGTTCTGGCTTGAATATGATAATACCGATTTTCCGCGCAACCCGACCCGAGGCAGTCGCCAGCTGCTAAAAGTGACTAGTGATTTTGGCTGGGGACAAAGCAGTGAAAGCTGGACTAACCTGGAAGCTGACTTCACCAAGCATTTCTACCTGGGTAAATCCAAATGGTTCCGTCAGAAATCGCTGGCATTAAATTTCTGGACTTCTAATACACCAAGCTGGGAAGTCGCAGCTGATGGCGAAATTAGTCATCAACCACCACCTAATTATGGTTCCAGTCTGGGTGGTTATGACCGTATGCGCGCCTATCCGACAGGACGTTTCCATGACAAGTCTGCAGTCTATTATTCTGCTGAACTGCGTTTTATTCCACAAACACAGCCTCTGAGAGATTTGCCAATACTTAACTATTTTGAAATTGACTGGTGGCAGCTGGTTCCATTTGTTGAGGCAGGGCGAGTCAGTGATGAATATAATGGCGACCTTTTCTTCAAAGATTTGAAAGTCGATGCAGGTATCGGTTTGCGACTAATGGCCTTCCGTACAGTGGTCAGACTCGACTGGGCAGTGTCCGAGGAAGGCAACTCTGTCTGGGCCATGATTTCGCAGCCATTCTCACGCCAGGGCAACTGATTCTAGCTAGCGAAACCCTTTCCTGTAGTAGTTATAGGGTCTTTTTTGCCTGATTCTGTTGTTACAGCAGAAAATAGTGCAAAAAAGGCCTGTTTATCTATTGACCGCGCACACTCTTATTAGTAAGTTCTAATATTTCGTATAGTCAAACAAAATCAGTATTTTGTCCGTATGCAATGATGATGCGGAAGCTGATAGCTGATCAGCGGAATATTCATTATTTGAGGGGAAGTAAGTGGAATTAACCGGTGCAGATATCCTGGTAAAGGCGCTGGCGGATGAGGGTGTAGAATATCTTTTCGGCTATCCGGGCGGCGCAGCCTTACACATCTATGATGCACTTTATCGACAGGATAAGGTGAAGCACATACTTGCGCGTCATGAACAGGGTGCAGGCCATGCCGCAGACGGTTTTGCCCGTTCCAGCGGCAAGCCGGGTGTGGTTCTGGTGACATCAGGTCCGGGTGTGACAAATGTCGTTACGCCAGTTGCTACGGCGCATATGGACTCTATTCCAATGGTTATTATTACTGCCCAGGTTCCTTCCCACCTGATCGGTGATGATGCGTTCCAGGAGGTTGATGCCATTGGTATAACACGCCCCTGCGTGAAGCATAATTTCCTGGTCAAAGATGTTCGTGATCTTGCTGCGACGATCAAAAAGGCCTTCTATGTTGCGACATCAGGCAGGCAGGGGCCAGTTGTCGTCGATATACCGAAGGATATTACTGCCGAAAAGACAGAATACGTTTATCCAAAAAGTATCAGTATGCGTTCCTATCAACCAGTGACTGAGGGTCATTCGGGCCAGATACGGAAGGCAGTTCAATTACTGCTTGACGCAAAACGACCTGTCATTTATTCCGGTGGTGGAATAATCTCGGCAAATTGCAGTGATAAGCTCACTGAGCTGGTTCGTTTACTCGGCTACCCGTGCACGAATACTTTAATGGGGCTGGGTGCGTTTCCGGCCGATGATCCGTTGTTTGTCGGCATGTTGGGTATGCACGGAACCTATGAGGCAAATCTGACCATGCATGAATGTGATGTCATGCTCTGCCTCGGTGCACGTTTTGATGATCGGGTAACCGGCGATACAAATAAGTTCAGCCCTTATGCAAAGATCATACATGTCGATATAGACCCTTCATCTATAAGCAAGACAATTTCAGCAGACATTCCTGTAGTCGGTTCAGTGGATGTCATCCTTGACGAAATGATCCGTCAGATCAAGGAATCAGGCCGTAAGCCGGATGCTGAGGAGCTACAGAAGTGGTGGCAGCAGATTGATGGCTGGCGCAAGGTTGACTGCCTGGCTTATGACCATGACAGCGAAATTATTAAGCCGCAATTCGTCATTCAAAAATTGTACGAAACAACTCAGGGTGATGCTTTTGTCACCTCCGATGTCGGGCAGCACCAGATGTTTGCCGCACAATACTACAAATTTAACGAGCCACGCCGTTGGATAAATTCCGGGGGGCTGGGTACCATGGGTTTCGGGCTGCCTGCTGCGATGGGAGTACAATTTGCCCACCCTGACGCGACTGTAGCCTGTGTGACAGGTGATGGAAGTATTCAAATGTGCCTGCAGGAGCTTTCAACCTGTAAGCAATACGATTTACCGTTGAATATTATCAACTTGAATAACAGATACCTTGGAATGGTTCGTCAATGGCAGGAATTTTTCTATGATCGCCGTTACTCCAATTCCTATATGGATGCCCTGCCTGATCTGGTTAAGCTGGCTGAGGGTTATGGCCATGTCGGGATAAAGATTGAGAAGCCTGCAGATGTAGAAGGCGCTCTGAAAGAGGCCCTGTCTGACAAATCAAGATTGTATTTCCTTGATTTTATTACTGACCAGACTGAGAACGTCTACCCAATGATTGCGGCGGGAAAAGGGCATCATGAAATGCATCTTTCGCCCAGGAATGGTGATGATGATGACGAAAGGGAGCTGGCCTAGAATGGAACCTATGATCAAGTATAATTATTTCAGACTTGTTAAAATCGTCCATATTCTTCCCGAAGATCGCCGCAATAGAATGACTATTACGACTCACTTCGTGAAAAATACGAACACAATTCCTGCGTCTGAATTTATTTAATCTAATCAAAGGTTCCATATGCGACACATAATATCCATATTGATGGAAAACGAATCAGGGGCACTGTCCCGGGTAGCAGGTCTGTTTTCAGCTCGTGGTTATAACATCGAATCGTTGACTGTTGCACCGACAGAAGATGCAAGTTTGTCCCGCCTTACTCTGGTGACCAGTGGCTCGGACAGGGTGGTTGAGCAAATTACCAAGCAGCTGAATAAGCTGATCGATGTGGTGAAGTTGATTGATCTGGTCGAGAACGAACATATCGAACGTGAGATCAGTTTGATAAAAGTTCGTGCGACGGGTGCTGGCCGGGATGAAATCTCACGTCTGGTTGAGATTTTTCGTGGCCGAATCGTGGATGTTACTGATACCAGTTTTACCATCGAAATGACTGGCAGCTGTGGTAAAATCGACGCCTTTTTGAAGGCTGTGCCAAATGACAGCATAATTGAAGTTGTCAGATCCGGCGTGCTGGGGATTGCCCGCGGTGAGAAAGGCTTACGTCTTTAAGCACCCACTACGACAAAATTTTACTATTTTTCATTTTTTATTTATTTACGCCGGTCTTCCGGCCAGCTTAGTTTACGAGGATTATCATGAAGGTTTATTACGACAAAGACGCTGATCTTTCTGTTATTAAAGGAAAGAAGATTGCCATTATTGGATATGGCTCACAGGGCCATGCTCACGCTAACAATCTTAAAGAGAGCGGGCTTTCCGTTGTCGTCGGGCTTCGTGAAGGCTCGGCCTCACGCGCCAAGGCTGAGGCAGCCGGACTGGAGGTAGCAAATATCGCAGATGCGGTTGCTATGTCCGACATCATCATGATACTCGCTCCAGATGAGAAACAGGCAGAGCTTTATAGCAACGAAATTGAGCCTAACCTGAAAGCGGGTGCAGCACTTGCCTTTGCGCACGGCTTTAATATTCATTTCGGTTATATCAAGCCCGATGAAAATATGGATGTGTTCATGGTTGCGCCAAAAGGACCTGGTCACCTGGTTCGTTCTACCTATACACAGGGTGGAGGTGTACCGACACTGATTGCCGTAGCACAGGATGCGACGGGTAATGCCAAGGATGTCGCTATGGCCTATGCTTCAGCAAATGGTGGCGGACGAGCCGGTATCATTGAAACCAGTTTCCGCGAAGAGACGGAAACCGATTTGTTTGGTGAGCAGGCAGTACTTTGTGGTGGTGCAACTGAGCTGGTGCGCGCAGGTTTTGAAACCCTGACGGAGGCTGGCTATGCACCGGAAATGGCCTATTTTGAGTGCCTGCATGAGCTTAAATTAATTGTTGACCTTATGTATGAAGGCGGCATCGCAAATATGCGCTATTCTATTTCTAATACCGCCGAGTACGGTGATCTGACTCGTGGTCCGCGTATTGTGACTGACGAAACGAAAGCCGAGATGAAAAAGATCCTTGGTGAAATACAGTCCGGCCAGTTTGCTAAAGAGTGGATGGATGAAAATGCCAGTGGCTGCAGCAATTTTTATGCACTGCGTGAAAAAGGTGAAAAACATCCCATCGAAGAAGTCGGAGCCAAACTGCGCGATATGATGCCGTGGATTTCTGCCAATAAGATTGTTGATAAGACAAAGAACTGATCGGCTGCACGAACATCAGACATACGACTGTGAAGAAATCATACCCGTTTTTTGCACGAGAAGGCTGGCCGTTTATTGCGGGCAGTCTGGCAATATCTATTGCAATCACCTTCGTCTGGGGATGGTTCTGGGCCTCCCCCTGGTGGCTGATAGCAATCTTTTGTATTCAGTTCTTTCGTGATCCGACTCGAAAGCTTGACGCCGGGCCTTATGATGTTGTTTGCCCGGCCGATGGGAAAGTTATATTTGTCGGCAAAATGAAAGACCCTTACCTTGACCGTGAAGTAACGAAAATTAGCGTGTTCATGAATGTATTTAACGTGCATTCGAACAAATCCCCGGTTAAAGGAGTAATTAAAAAGCGCTGGTATCGTCCCGGTTCCTTTGTCAATGCTGCCTTTGATAAGGCGGCAGAGGAAAACGAACAGAACGCCTTATGGATAAAGACCGAAAATGATCTGGATATCACCTGTGTCCAGATTGCCGGCCTGGTTGCCAGGCGTATTCTCTGTTACGTGGATGAGGGGGATACACTGGAGCCCGGACAGCGTTATGGCTTTATTCGTTTCGGATCGAGAGTCGATCTCTATTTACCTGAAGGAACGGAAATGAAGGCAAGCATTGGTGATACAGTTAAATCCGGTCAGGATATTCTTGCCGTGTTACCGGAAAATCCAGCCTGAAATCAGGCAGTTCATATACCCCCTATGCATGGCATGATCTACGAAGGCACTCCCTATGAAATCACTCATCCTCAAAAGCAAGGCAGGCAGGCGGTTTAAGCAGGGGCACCCATGGGTATTCAGCAACGAATTAGAAAAACCGGCTGAACGTCCGCAAGCAGGGGACATCGTCAGCCTGCGTCAGCAGGATGGAACATTCCTGGCTTATGGTTTTTATCACCCCAACTCGCTGATTGCATTTCGTGCATTGACAGGAAAAGAAGAACTGCCTGGCGAAGCCTTTTTTTCACAACTGATCGATCAGGCAATCTCACTAAGAAATAAGGTTTACCCGCAATCGAATGCCCGGCGTCTTATCCATTCTGAAAGCGACGGTCTGCCGGGACTGATTGTTGATCAGTTCGATGATGTATTGAGTGTGCAGGTAAACTCTGCCGGCATGGAACGTATCATTGATATGATATTGTCTTTGCTCAAACAGAAGATGTCAGTAAAAAATATTGTCATGCGGAATGATTCCGCTCTTAGAAATCTGGAAGGTCTCAAACAGTACACCAGTATCTGGCAGTCGGATGAAAAAGAGGCAGCAGCTGATATTACGGAAAATGATATCCAATACCATGTTGATGTTTTCAATGGTCAAAAAACAGGCTTCTTTATAGATCAGCGTGAGAATCGCCTTGCCTTCAGGCGTTTTATTGGGGAAGGTGATCGCGTTCTTGATGCCTTCTGTAATGATGGTGGGTTTGCTCTGAATGCCCTGTTTGCCGGTGCAGCACATGTCGATGCAGTTGATATCTCTGAATCAGCCCTGGCTAGAGCTGAGAAAAATGCCAGCCTTAATAATCTCAGTGAAAAGGTACAGTTCAGTAAAGTCGATGTAATGAAATGGCTGCCGGGCCTGAAACCGGAAACCTTGTATGACGTGGTTAATCTTGATCCACCGGCCTTTGCATCAAACCGTAAATCCATACCGGTAGCCCGCAAGGCTTACAGGAAATTGCATGGTTCAGCTATGCAGGTATTAAAGGCAGGCGGCATTCTTTCAACGGCTTGCTGTTCTCACCATATTTCTGAAGAAGATTTTCTTGATTCGATTCAACAGGCGGCCATTCGTAATGGGCGCCAGTGTCAGATGCTATTTCGCGGCGGCCCGCCGGCAGATCACCCAGTGCTACTGGCCATGCCAGAATCAGGCTATCTTAAATTTCATATTTTTCGAGTATTGTAGTCGGAGAGTTCTCAGGAAGGTAATTATGACAAACCCGGTTCTAACACTTCATGTTGTTGCAGCATTTTTAAGTATCTCCGGATTTATTTTTCGGGGTATTCTTCATCTGAGTAGTTCGGACCTGGTTAACAAAAAATGGCTGAAGATTTCTCCCCACGTTAATGACACGATACTGATTGTCAGCGCTATTGTTCTGCTCCAGCGAGCAGACCTGAATATCCTCGACACACCCTGGCTGCAGGCCAAAATTGTTGCCCTGATTTTATACATCGCACTCGGCCTGATTGCATTTCGTTTTGCTAAAACAAGAATGGTTAGCCTTTTTGCATGGATCGCGGCGATCTTTGTTTTTGCTTATATCGTGGGGGTCGCTATAACGAAGAGCCCGTTGGTTTTATTTTAAAAACAGACGAATGACAAAGGACTAAAGATGAAGAAATGCCCCATTAATCTTTTGTCTTTAATCCTTAGTCCTTAGTCCTTAGTCCTTAGTCTTATATTCCGGAGTCCGCTGAATTGGAACTGATTTTTGGCCTGCACAATCTGCAACCGGCAGATACCCCCTGTGTCGCAACAATCGGGAATTTCGATGGTGTTCACCTTGGGCATCAGGCTGTCATCGGGCAGCTGGCGGAAAAGGCTGCAGCGATGAACTTGCCTACTACGCTGATAACTTTTGAACCCACACCGGCTGAATATTTTGCCGGGGAAAAAGCACCCGCAAGGTTATCTACTTTCCGTGAAAAATACGTCACTCTGAAGCGCTTTGCCATTGACCGGATTCTGGTGTTGCCTTTCAATCAACGGCTGGCATCTATGGCGGCAGATGAATTTATCAAGCAGATATTGATTGAAGGGCTTGATGTTCGGTATCTGGTCGTTGGCGATGATTTCCGCTTTGGCAAGGACAGGGCAGGTGACTTCCATCTGCTGCGACAGGCAGGAAAAGAAAATGATTTTACTGTGGTGTCTATGCCTAGCTTCCGTGTCGATGGTGAGCGGGTAAGTAGCTCGGGTATCAGGCAGGCTCTGGCAGATGGTAACTTTGACCGCGCCGAGCGTATGCTGGGCCGCCACTACCATATGGCGGGTAAGGTCGCCCACGGTGATAAGCGTGGTCGTCAATGGGGTTTTCCTACTGCGAACATAAACATGAAGCGCAAGGTGATTCCCCTACGCGGAATCTTTGCGGTCGAGGTATTCGGTCTTGATCGTGAGCCATTATTCGGTGTTGCCAACCTCGGTACGCGTCCGACAGTTTGCGGTATGCGCACCCTGCTGGAAGTCCATTTATTCGATTTTGATGAGCAGATTTATGGCAGACGGATCAATGTAATCTTTCGCCACAAGATTCGAGAGGAAATACGTTTCGAATCTTTTGATGCCCTGAAGGAGCAGATTGCGCTGGATGTTATCAGTGCCAGAGAGTATTTTTCGACGATTTGATTACCTGATTAAGTCTACAGGGCACCTCTATTAATCCATGAATATTCATCTTCCATCCCAAATCGTCCCTTTCTGCGTTAAGAATCTTCGCAATAGCTGGCTATTGCGTACGATCCTTGCCTTGATATGAACGATTTGGAATGCAATCTGATCTATCCAGAATTAATAGAGGTGCCCTGTACTGTAAAAAAACTGTTGGCCATGTTAATTTCTGCTATTGCCGTATTTTTTCTTAACCTAAAAGACCAGCTGTATGACTGACTACAAGACGACCATCAACCTGCCTAAAACCGGCTTTCCAATGAAAGCAAATCTGGCCAATCGTGAACCGGAATTTCTGAAAGGATGGGGGCAGAAACTCTATCAGCGTATTCGTGACGAACGGGCTGATGCACCTAAATATATATTGCATGACGGTCCGCCATACGCCAATGGTGATATTCATATCGGTCATGCTGTCAATAAGATACTGAAAGATATCATCATTAAATCCCGCACACTGGATGGTTATGATGCACCCTATATCCCTGGCTGGGATTGCCATGGCCTGCCTATCGAACTACAGGTAGAGAAAAAGTCCGGTAAGGCCGGGGTTAAAATCGATGCCAACAGCTTTCGCCGGAAATGCCGCGAATATGCACAGAAACAGGTAGATCGCCAGCGCGAGGATTTCAAGCGCCTGGGGGTGCTGGCTGACTGGGATAATCCTTATCTGACAATGGCACCGGAAAATGAAGCCGAAATTGTTCGCTCTCTGGGCCGTATAATTGAACAGGGCCACCTTTTTCAGGGTGCGATGCCTGTGCACTGGTGTACTGATTGCAGGTCTGCACTGGCTGAAGCTGAAGTTGAATATCAGGATAAGGAATCACTGGCTGTCGATGTTGCCTTTCATGCAGTCGATGGAGCATCAGTTTTAAAGGCCTTTTCTCATGACTCCAGCGATGAAACAGTTTCCTTCGTCATCTGGACCACAACCCCCTGGACTCTGCCTGCCAATCAGGCTGTTGCACTAAATCCGGATCTGGACTATGTACTGGTCCGGTTTAACGATAAGCATAAAGGACTCTATGTTTTCGCAACGGACCTGCTTGATTCGGTTTTAAGCCGCTACGGGATTGAAGATTATGTGCAGCTTGCAAATGTAAGTGGTCAGGCACTGGAAGGGATTGAACTTGAGCACCCGTTTTATGATCGTGTGGTACCAGTTATCCTGGGTGAGCATGTGACAACTGAAGCCGGTACCGGTGCGGTACATACAGCACCCGGTCACGGCCAGGAAGATTTTATCGCTGGCAGAAAATATAACCTGGAAGTTGATAATCCTGTTGCAGGGAATGGTGTCTTTGTCGAGGGCACGCCGTTGTTTGCCGGCGAACATGTATTCAAGGCGAATGCACATGTCGTCGAAGTGCTGCAGGAGCAGAAAGCCCTGTTATTCTCCGAACCCATCACACACAGCTATCCACATTGCTGGCGTCATAAAACACCGATCATTTTCCGTGCTACACCACAGTGGTTCATCAGCATGGATCAGGCAGGGTTGCGTGAGCGTACACTGGAAGAAATTGATAAAGTTCGCTGGCTGCCCGAATGGGGAAAGGCCCGTATAAAAGGCATGATCGAGAATCGGCCCAACTGGTGTATTTCCCGGCAACGACACTGGGGTGCACCGATTGCCCTGTTTGTTCATGTGCAAACGGGTGAATTGCACCCGCGTACTAACGAAATTTTGCAGCAGGTGGCTGATCGTATCGAGCAGGGCGGCGTAGAGGCCTGGTTTGAAATGGATACATCAGAATTGCTCGGTGATGATGCGGATGATTATCAGAAAATCACCGATATCCTGGATGTCTGGTTTGACTCAGGTGTTTCGCATGCCTTTGTACTGGATAAACGGGCCGGTCATTCATCACCCGCTGATCTCTATTTGGAAGGCTCTGACCAGCATCGGGGCTGGTTCCAGTCATCGATGTTGAGTTCCGTAGCTATGAAGGGTAGCGCACCCTATAAAACTGCATTGACACATGGCTTTGTGGTAGATGCGGACGGCAATAAGATGTCCAAATCTAAAGGCAACGTGGTGGCCCCGCAGAAAATCATCAACTCCATGGGGGCCGATATTATCCGCCTGTGGGTAGCGGCGACAGATTACCGCAATGAGATGACGATCTCGGATGAAATCATCAAACGTACCGCTGATGCCTACCGCCGCATACGCAATACCAACCGTTTTCTACTCGGCAATCTGGATGGTTTTGATCCAGCATCTGATGCGGTAGATATAGCAGACCTGGTAGAAATTGACGCATGGGCGATAGCCCGCTGTCAGGAAATCGATCAGCAGGTGATAAAGGCCTATGAAGATTTTTCCTTTCATCATGTCTATCAGGCTGTGCTGCAGTTCTGTGTCAATGATATGGGTGGTTTCTATCTGGATATCCTTAAAGACCGCTTGTATACCACCCCTGCAGGAAGTCAGGCACGGCGTTCCGCACAGACGGCTATGCATCACATACTGGAGTCACTGGTACGCTGGATGGCACCTGTGTTGAGTTTTACTGCTGAGGAAATCTGGTCGTATATGCCGGGTAATAGAACGGATAGCATATTCCTTCAGCAGTGGCATAAATTGCCAGCAATTGAGAATAATACGTCCTTATTAAAACGCTGGCAGGTTGTCACAGCCCTTAGAGACGGGGTGTCACAGGCCCTGGAAGCTCTGCGCAAGGAAGGCGTCATCGGCTCACCGCTAAATGCGGAAGTAAGCATCTATACTGAAGGCCGGACACTGGAATTACTGCGGTCCTTTGCTGACGAATGTCGTTTCATCTTTATTACCTCCTATGTCCATGTTTATCGTATTGAAGATGACAATAGATATGGTAAGGAACTGACAAATTGGGCGCAGTCCCTGGACGACTGGGATGATGACATTGTCGTCATAGATGTCAGTGCGACAGAAAAAGAAAAATGTATACGTTGCTGGCATCACCGTGAAGATGTCGGTAGTCATCCGCAGCACCCCGAAATTTGTGGTCGCTGTGTTGAAAATATAGATGGTGAGGGTGAGGTCAGGCGTTTTGTCTGAAACTGATTCGACTGCGGCAAGCAGCTCAGTCTGCGACCGTGCAATTTGCTCTGGCGGCTGGCTGGTTCCGCTCATTGTTATAGTGGATCAACTCAGCAAGTTTCTGGCTGAAGAGTTTCTTGTTTTCCATCAACCTGTGGCGATTATCCCATACCTGAATTTTACTCTGGCCTATAATACCGGTGCAGCATTCAGTTTTCTGCACCAGGCAGGGGGCTGGCAGAATACTTTTTTCATTGTAGTTGCCGTGCTGTTGTCTGCCGTACTGCTGACAATTTTATACAGGACACCGCGTAAGGACTTACAGTTAGCGGTTGCCCTGTGGCTGGTACTGGGTGGGGCAATTGGTAATATCATCGATCGTATACGTTTGCAGAAGGTGGTAGATTTCATCGATTTTTATATAGGCCAATGGCATTTTGCTACTTTTAACATTGCAGATATGGCGATTAGTATCGGTGCATTCCTGTTGATTCTGGATGCACTTAATCTCCATATTATTAAATACAGGCAGAAGTAATGATGACTGACAGCGTTATTAAAGCCGACAGCAAGGTGACACTGAGATATGCCGTATCGTTGGCAGATGGCACTGTTATTGAAGAGACGGGTGATGAACCGGAAACTGTTCAGCTTGGTCAGGGTGAGTTCATAAATGAATTAGAACAGAAGCTTTATGGCCTGAAGGCCGATGATACCGATGACATTATCATCCCTGCGCTGGAGAATCTGTTTGGTGACTATGATGAATCGCGTATCCAGCACGTTGATCACGCTGTATTTGACGATGGTGCGCCGGCGCAGCAGGGAACCGTCATAGAATTTACCCTGCCAAATGGTTCTGCTGTACCCGGTATCATTCGCGAAGTGATGGATGAAAATGTTCTGGTTGATTTCAATCACCCGTTATGCGGCAGGGATGTGATGTTATCTGTTGATATAGTTTCAGTAGATAATTCATGATAGGGCCCAGAAGAGCAACCGATATTCGCAGGTAAAAAATGGAAATATTACGAGCAAGCCCACGAGGTTTTTGTGCCGGTGTTGATCGGGCGATAGAAATTGTGGAACGTGCACTGGAACAGATTGGTGCACCCATATATGTACGACATGAAGTCGTACACAACCGTTTCGTAGTCAACAGGTTGAAGCAGGCTGGCGCTGTATTTGTCGATGAACTGGAAGATGTGCCGGACAATCAAACTGTAATATTCAGTGCGCACGGCGTGCCGCTTTCCGTCAGGGATGAAGCAGAACGTCGTAAGCTCAGGATATTTGATGCAACCTGTCCTTTAGTGACAAAAGTCCACAGGCAAGTCACGCGACATCATGCGAATGGTTACCAATGTATACTTATCGGTCATGCCGGCCATCCGGAAGTAGAGGGGACCATCGGTCAAATTGATAAGGGTATCTATCTGGTAGAGAAGCCAGAAGACGTTGAGAAGCTGGAACTGGGTGAAATTAAAAACCTGGCCTATGTTACACAGACCACCCTGTCAATTGACGATACTGCGAATGTAATTGCTGCACTAAAACGACGTTATCCCAATATCCAGGGACCACGAAAAGATGACATTTGCTATGCCACGCAGAACAGACAGGATGCAGTTAAAAGACTGGCAGAAAAGTGTGACATGGTATTTGTTGTCGGGTCAACAAACAGCTCCAATTCGAATAGATTAAGAGAGCTGGCGGAGAAGAAAGGTGTGCGCTCCTATCTTATCGATAACGAAGACGAGATTGACCCCGAATGGCTACAGGGTGTAAACGTACTTGGTATAACTGCTGGAGCTTCGGCCCCTGAAGACCTGGTCGAAGGCGTTATTCTGCGTTGCCAGAAGTTGACATCAGCAACGGTCAGTGACCTTGCCGGGCCAGTAGAGAATGTCACTTTTGCCTTGCCAAAATCGTTGCGATAAGGGATAAAATATCTGATGTCAGGCAAAACGAATACCCTGATAATCGGCGGTGGTATAATCGGTCTGTTAACAGCTCGTGAGCTCGCAATAGCAGGGCAGTCAGTAACCATACTGGAAAAAAATACGCATGCAGGACTGGAATCATCCTGGGCAGGCGGCGGCATTCTTTCTCCTCTTTATCCCTGGCGCTATCCTGATGCCGTTACCGACCTGGCAGTAATTGGCCATAAGGACTACCCAAGACTTGCAGCAGACCTGCTTAAATCTACCGGCATCGACCCTGAATACGTTCGCTCAGGCCATTTGATTCTAGATTTGGATGAGTATGATCAGGCTAAGTCCTGGGCAAAAACATTCAGTAAGAAAATTACCTTAGAGAGAAAATCAAAATTTCTTCAGCGCATTGGTCGAAGAGAACTTTCATTAATTGAACCAGAATTATCTGAGAATCATACTGCCGCATTGTGGATGCCTGTAATTGGACAGATCCGAAATCCGCGACTGATCAAGGCCCTGGTTAAAGATCTTAAGCAGAGAGGCGTAAAGATTATCCCGGACGCAGAGGTTAAGGCGATTCATTCTGAAAACGGCAAAGTACTATACATAGAAAGCAGCAACACAAGGTGGTCTGCAGATAGCTATCTGGTGGCTGCTGGTGCCTGGTCAGCATCATTATTGGCCGATACCGGTTTGTCACTTGCGGTTGAGCCGGTTCGGGGGCAAATGATTCTATTCAAAGCCGACCCCGACAAGTTACGTCGAATTATACTAAACAACAGCAAGTACCTGATACCAAGAAGAGACGGACATATTCTCGCGGGCAGTACACTGGAGTATGTAGGCTTTAATAAACAATTAACAGATTCTGGTTACCAGGAGCTATGGTCAGCTGCTGTAGATATAGCACCTTTTTTAGAAAATACGCCAGTTGTCAGTCATTGGGCAGGTTTAAGGCCGGGGTCATCAAGCGGCGTTCCAACCATAGATAGACACCCTGACCTTGAGAATCTTGTAATATGTTCAGGACATTTTAGAAACGGGGTTATTCTCGGGCTGGGTTCCGCACGAATTGCGGCAGAGTTGTTGACTGGCAGCGACTCATTAAAATCGAACTATCAAACCAGAAACCCCTATCGTGTGCAGTAATTTTTGATATCTGAAATGATTGTTTCAATCCACTAAATCCAGTAAAGTCCCGCATCCTCAGAACATCTTGTTCTATGTTGATGTACTTCATAAAGGCCGGAGTAGCTCAGTCGGCAGAGCAACTGATTCGTAATCAGTAGGCCGGTGGTTCGATTCCACTCTCCGGCACCATTTTTTTTCAGCTATAGTTTAATCCTGACAGCTGCGGTCCGTAGTTAAGACTTTTAAAATGTAAGAATCCCAGGTTTTTTGTTCATACAGGCTTTGAATTTTTATTGAGTTACTATGCATCAACTGCTATCTTTCTAATAAGGCAAGGTTTTTTTACCATTGGTGGATGGTGAAAAAGCTTACCAGCAGGGTAGGATAATGGCACGAAAATGACAATGATCCAGCGAATCTATATAAGAAAATCATTTAGTTTCATATATGGTACCGGATTCACGGTACTTGAATTAATGATGGTGCTGATAATAGTTGGTATCCTGGCTACGCTCGGATATTCGCGATACGACGAATTCATAGAAAAAGCCAGAGTAGCGGAAACAAAGACGGATATCTTTGCACTGGATGTAAAAATAAATTATTTTTACAATAATCATCAGTCTTTTCCTGCATCCCTCGCGGATATTGGTGGTGCACCACTGGATCCATGGGGCAACCCGTATCAGTATCTGAACATCCAGACCACAAGAGGAAGAGGGGCGGTGCGTAAGGACCACCGTCTAGTGCCTATCAATAGTGATTATGATTTATACAGCATGGGGAAGGACGGTAGAAGTGCGTCGCCACTGACCGCCAGGCATAGCCATGATGATATTATCCGGGCTAACGATGGTGATTATATTGGCCTGGCCAAAGATTATTAAATAATAAGATTAGCATGCAGCCATGAAAAGATCGGGGAGTTTGTTCCGCAGTAAAGTTGCGCGGAGAGTTTTTACACTTTTCATGATATCTTCCCTGATCCCCGTGCTGATCCTGGCTGTTTTATCTATATACCATGTCAGGTCCATCTCCACCGAGCAGATAGCAAGTCGCCTTAAGCAAGACGCCAAATACTATGGCCTGTCCTTATATGACCGGCTTCAGATCATTGATGAGGAACTTTTGTTCCATGCCTCAATGCTGGATACCAGGGGCACATTCCCGGTTGCCACTGCCAGGAATTCCGAACATCTATCTGATTGGTATTTACACCAAAACGGCGATATCCAAACAAAGGCAGGAGGGGATGTTTCAGCAGTACCGGTATTTGATGGCGGGGCAATGGCGCATCTGAAGAAAGGCCAATCGGTACTTTCTGTAATCAATCAGCAATCTGAAAATCCCACTCTATTTATGTCACGGATAGTCAATTTAGAAGAAAAAGACCCGCGTATTCTTACTGCAAAAATTCTCAATAGCTATTTTTGGGGAGGGCAGGAGAGATTTAGTGATGATATATCTGCCTGTGTACTAAATGCTTCTTACAATTATATCCATTGTTCGAGCAGTGATGATTATCCTGCAGGTAATTCACTTCTCCTGCAGGACAGATTAACGGCAGACTCTGTTGAAGATTTTATAAATAGCAAAGATATGCTTATGGGGCGATGGGTGCTTTTCCTGCAGCCAAATTACTATACAAAAAAATGGAACATTTTATTATTTCAAAATCGAGAGATTGCATTTACCCCACTAAAACAGTTTTCAGGTATATACGTGATTGTAATTATTTTGGTTATATTGATCGTTGCCCTGTTTACTATATATTTAATCAGAAGAAATACTGTTCCCCTGGAAGCACTGATGAAAGGGATACGTGAGATATCGCAAAATAAATTTAACGAAAAAGTAGCAGTTGATAGCCATGATGAATACAGAGAGGTGGCAGATGCGTTTAATAGCATGAGCGCGCGAATTGGCAATCAAATAAACAGGCTGAAAACCCAGGCACACGTTGACCAACTAATTCTCTCCAGGCCCAGTGTCGAAAATATCGTTGATATCTCCAACGACGGAATCAGACGATTGTTATCATGCGACTGGCAGGGACTGGCGTTGCAGGAAGATGCTCATTCCGGTGTTTTTCATTTAACAGGCGTAAAAAATACCGATGGCGAGGAGAATGCCTCCAGATACCTTACATTTGATAGAGATTTGATTGAATTGGCCCTGCAGGGGGAGTCTATATTGTTGACCGCTTCCCGTGATCATGCTTGCCGTCAGTTTCGTCAACTAAATATACCTGATTACAACTATTTCCTTTTACTGCCTGTTGTCAACGTGGATACGCTATTTGGTCTATTTATTCTTGGCTATAAGGCTAAACCTCCACAGGATGATATTGAGCACGGCATGGAATTCAGTAACCGTATAGCCGTCGCTTTTGCTAATGCTGCATGGGAAGAAAAATTATATAACCAGGCAAGATACGATTTATTGACGGCCCTGCCAAACAGGGCTTCTCTGGAAGAAAGGCTGGAGCAGGAAATAAGCCATGTCTCGCGCGTCGGTGGATGTGTAGCCGTCCTTTTTCTTGATCTTGATCGGTTCAAGAATATCAATGATTCACTTGGGCATGAATTTGGTGACGCGGTCCTGAAAGAAATGTCCAGCCGTTTTCGCCATGGGCTCAGAGAGGAAGATACTGTTGCAAGACTTGGCGGAGATGAATTTGTCATTATGTTACGCAGTCTCAAAAACTCTGATATGGCTGTTACTACCGCTTCTACGGTAGCAGAAAAAATAATCCGCATCATCGCCATGCCGGTTCTTTTAGATGAGCATGAGATCAGGATGACTACCAGTATTGGAATATCGATTTATCCCACCGATGCGCACGATATTAATACCTTGCTACGAAATGCGGATTCCGCCATGTACCATGCCAAGGATATGGGTCGGGGTAATTTTCAGTTTTATTCTGAGGAGTTAAACGCAGCCGCAAATTCTCGGCTGGAGATGGAAACCAAGCTGCATCGGGCGATCGAGCAGGATGAATTTGAGCTTTATTACCAACCAAAAATTGATGCCAGGACGCAGACTGTTATCAGCTGTGAAGCGCTGATTCGCTGGAGGGATGAGAATGGTTCCGCGATAGCACCCGCACAATTTATATCGGTTGCTGAGGATATTGGCCTGACGACTGTGATCGGTGAATGGGCATTGAAGGTAGCATGTAAGCAAGCCAGAGAATGGATGCTGCCGATATCGGTCAATATCTCCGCAAAACATTTTCATCATGGCAACCTTATTGATCATGTGAGAGCTGCTCTTGATGAAGCAAGCCTGGATCCAAAATACCTGGAAATTGAAATTACTGAGACCACAACTATGCAGAATCTGGAAAAAACGGTTGCCGTTTTAACAGCATTAAAAGAGGTTGGTGTGAAAATCAGTATTGATGATTTTGGCACGGGTTACTCATCACTCAATTACCTCAAGCATTTCCCGGTAGATACATTGAAAATTGATCGCATATTTATCAAAAATATCCTGCTGTTTGAGAAAGACCTGGCCATTGTAAAATCAACGGTGGGTTTGGCGCACAACCTGGGATTAAGTGTCGTTGCAGAAGGCGTGGAGCTTGAGGAACAAAGAAACACTCTGGAGGAACTTGGATGTGATGAATTACAGGGCTTCCTCTATAGCCAGGCACTGCCAGCTGGAGAATTCCTGCAGTTTCTCAGGCATGGTATCAGCACCGGAAAATGAAACTGTAGTGCTATTTTCAATCCTCAGCTTTATATAGAAGTTCAGGCTTTTAATATACTGATTCAAAATCGCCAGGTCGGTGGTTCAATTCCGCCTCTCGGTCCCATTCAATACATATGGGTATCTCTATCAATCCATGAATATTCATCTTGCATCCAAAATCGTCCATCTCAGTGTTAAGAATCTTCGCAATAGCTAGCTATTACGTGCGATCCTTGCCTTGATATGAATAATTTTGCATGCAATCTGATCTATCCAGAATTAATAGAGGTGCCCATATCTTTTCCTTATATCCCAATGTGAGCCAAGTAGTTGGCGGGTAATGTCAATTAATATTTCTTGTGATGGTTGATAATCTGAATTCAGAAGCAATAATCAAAAAAAATCTGGAGACAGCTGAATGGCTAATATTTCAAGACTTGGAAGCAGGCAGCATAGTAATGCTTCGCAGCATGTAGACAATACACCGAGATGTCCGGTTTGCGGTGGCAAGAAGTACACGCTTGCTGCCACCAGAAAGGTAAGCCACATGTCTATAGTTTATGAAAGACAGGATTGTCACGCATGTGTTGGTGAAAACAAATCTTTTCCTGTTGAGCAAACAAATAAGTCGCCGCGTGGTGGCAAGAAAATGCTAAGCGGAACCGGTTACCTGAGAAATAAAAAACGCCGCAGGAAAGATGAAAGTGAGGGGGACTCCTAGGGAGCCCCCCCAAGTCATTTAAGGCTGAAGGGTTCATTTTCTTCGGCGGGTGCTTTTGATGGTTTGCTGCGCTTCAACTTGATTGATGCCCGGTTTCTTTCTAATTCACGTGATTGACGTTTTTTCGCTTTGCTTTGCTCTAATTCCCTGTTTTTTTTGTCAATAGATTTCAAATAGTCGTCCAGTCTTTTTTCTGCGGCTCTAGCCCGTGATTTCTCACGTTTTTCGATCTGTCTGACTTCTTTATACAGAGCAGAATTTCTCTTCATGGCCTCTTCATAGGCAGATTCATCAAAATTACTATGAACCTCGATACGCTGTTTTATCCTGGCGCTGGATGGTGGCGGTTGATCCCCATAGTGTATCTGTCCTGAAGCATCAGTCCATTTCTGGATGCTGTCAGAAAAAGCGGGATTACTGCCAAGTAGAAATAAAAATAGTGGAAATAAAAATAGTGTTGTTTTTCTCATTCCGTTCCCTCCATGGATAGTGGTATGAGTATGTATCAGCCTGTAAGCCAGAAATATGGCATTACTAGTACAAGACACCCTGATTATGTTACGGGTATTTCAATAGGGCAAGAGCCTTGTATATTGTGTCATTATCAAGTTTCAGAAAATCTTCTTTGTTGAATGTTATTATGCCACCGCACAGTTCATACCAGGCAAGGTTTTCGCTCCATTCCGGAGCATCAAAACTTCCCTGGTATTTTCTTGGTAGACAAATAATCCTCTGCGGCAGATATATAAGATCGTAAGTGATGTTTTTCTGATGAAGCTCAGCGATGGTCTGCCAGGAATCTGCACTGTGTTCGAATACCAGGCAGGATATCGGAAAGACCTGTTTGCCGCCATTATGCAGCCAGTGCTTATCTAGCACAGGAAGCGGCTGCTGACGGGTAAAGGTCTGGAAATGCAGGTGATTAATTGATGCCCCTGCTCCATATCCATTATAGGCGATAGCTATGTCGGGGATGCTTTTACCAATTTCTCTGCATAGCCTGCTGATAAAGTTGTGCATATCAGAATTCAAAAATTGGGGAAGATTTTTTTTTGCCTCAGGTACAAGAAGGCCATGCAGGGATGCGAACGGGAATTTATTGTAAAGCAACTTTATGGCCACACCCTCGATATCACCGGCCCAGAAAACTTCCTTGTTGAGAAAAGGCTTGTTGAAATGGAATGCATTGTCGTTAAATTCCTGCAACAGGGTGGAAATTACAGCTCCTGACATCCTTTGCGGTCGTAATGATCGCAGTTGATTAAACTGCAGTTCCCAGTCTTTGGTCTGTCGAAATTCAGTTGTATTCAGATTGTTGAAACCGATGGCGATGAGTTTTAGGAAAACCAGTATGTCATCGGGGGCATCATTGGAGTGCTTGCCCTGCCTGAGTTTGTTTGAGTATTGCTGGCTTAGTATCTCAAATTTATCCTGCAGTCGATCCTTCAGCAGCAGAAAAATATGTTCATCAAATATTGCATTGGCCAGTACCAGTATAAATGTCCCAAGTGATTCTTCTTTCAACTGGCGCACTAAACCCTCCTCAAATGCGTCTCGCAGTGAGTCAGGTGATGAAAAAATATCGGGTAAATTCATAGGTGCGGTATTGTGTCATAACACGATCATGAGTACAGAGCTTCATTAATATCACATGATATAATATGGCAACCCCTGATTAATTCTGCTCGAGCAGCATTAATCACAGGTTCCTGAGTACATTGAGTGGGTTGATTCCTGGAGTCAGTATGGAAATATATAAAAAATTCAGTATAGAAGCCGCACATCGGCTGACAAATCTGCCTGCAGAGCACAAATGCTCGCGACTGCATGGTCATTCTTTTGAGGTAGAACTGCGGGTCAGCGGGGAAGTAGATGAGGACTATGGCTGGGTGCAGGATTTTGCTGAAATCAAGCAGGTTTTCAAACCGATTTATGAACAGCTGGATCATCACTATTTAAATGAGGTCGATGGACTTGGCAACCCCACTAGTGAAAACCTTGCGAAGTGGATCTGGCAGAAGCTAAAGCCCGGTCTTCCTTTATTATCTACCGTAATAGTAAGAGAGACCTGTACCGCAGGCTGTATTTACCAGGGGCCTGACAGTCATGACGCTTAAATGATATTCAATTGCAGCAATATTTCTGATTTTCATTGCGGGTAACTTCCAACTGGCAGCGGCCAGTACACTGGTCTATTGTTCGGAAGGAAGTCCGGAGACATTTAACCCGCAGCTGAGCACATCAGGCACTACCTTTGATGCATCTTCCCGGCAGCTCTACAACCGACTGGTTGAATTCAAACCGGGTACGACTGAAATTGTGCCGGGTCTGGCATTACACTGGGAAATAAGCGACGATGGTCTGGCGTACACCTTTCATTTACGGGAGAAAGTCAGTTTTCATAGTACTAATTACTTCACCCCGAGCCGGCACTTCAATGCCGATGATGTGCTGTACAGTTTCAACCGCCAACGGGATAGAACATCTCCCTGGTATAAGGTTTCCGGTGGCGTCTACAAATATTATAACGACATGGGTTTTAATAGCCTGATCAGGGATGTGATCAAGCTCGACGACTACCGTATCAAGATCGTTCTCAATAATCCTGATAGTCCTTTCCTTTCCAATATGGCAATGGATTTTGCTTCAATTTTATCAAAGGAATATGCAGATTCCGTAATGCAGGCAGGCACTCCTGAAAAACTTGATGTGAAGCCGATTGGCACCGGTCCTTTCATGTTCGTTAAATATGAAAAAGATGCCTTTATCCGCTACCAGGCACACCCGCGCTACTGGAGAGGCAGGGAAACACTCGATAAACTGGTTTTTGCAATTACTGTCGACCCATCGGTGCGTTATGCACGATTAAGGGCAGGGGAATGCCAGGTGATGGCTTATCCATTACCGACAGATATCAAGTCGATGAAAAAAAACCCGGCTATCAATGTGGACGAGCAGCCTGGTCTCAATACAGCGTATTGGTCATTTAATATAAGAAAAGCTCCATTTGACCAGCTGCGTGTCAGGCAGGCAATGAATTATGCGATCAACCGGCAGGCTATACTGGATGTTATTTATCAGGGAACCGGAAAAATTGCCGATTCTATTCTTCCACCTGCCATCTGGTCATGGAAAGCACCTGACAATGTCTATGTTTATAATCCGGATCGAGCGAAAAAGCTATTGGCCGAGGCAGGCGTTGCCGGAGACCTGGAAATTGATATCTGGGCTATGCCTGTACAGCGGCCCTACAACCCGAATGCGCGGAAGATGGCTGAATTGATTCAGCAGGATTTATCAAAAGTAGGCATCAAGGCAAATATTGTTACCTATGAATGGGGAACTTATCTGAAAAAGTCCCGCGAGGGTGAGCACCAGACTATACTGCTCGGCTGGACCGGCGACAATGGCGACCCGGATAACTTTTTTTCACCTTTGTTAAGCTGTGCTGCAGCGGAGACCGGAAATAACAGGTCCTTCTGGTGTAACAGGGAGTTTGATGATTTGATAGCTTTGGCACGCATAGAGCAGGACCAGGCAAAAAGAAAAAAATTATACAGGCTTGCTGAAGTAATTTTCAAGCAGGAGGCGCCCTGGGTGACGATAGCTCATGCAGTCCGATATCAACCTTATCTGAAAAATGTCGAGGGCCTGAAGATAGATCCATTCGGAGGCATATATTTTTCAGGGGTTAGACTGAAGTAGGTCCTTCACATTTATATGCCTCAGCTACTGCTGCGTCGACTGCTGCTGATTGTTCCAGGTTTTCTAGGTATAACCGCACTGACTTTTTTTCTTATCCGTCTGGCGCCGGGTGATCCAATACTTCTGCTGGCAGGGGAACATGGCGTATCTGCAGAACGCTATGAGGAATTGCAGCACCAGTTTGGCTTTGACCGGCCCCTGTTCATCCAGTTTACTGATTACCTGTGGCAGCTGCTCAATGGTAATCTCGGCACTTCGGTAGTGACACAGACTCCAGTGCTGGAAGAGTTTGGAAATCTGTTTCCCGCCACCCTGGAACTGGCAGTCATTGCCATGATTATTGCCACCATTATCGCTATACCTGCCGGAGTGCTGGCAGCGGTAAAACGCAACACAGTTATTGATCACAGCATTACTGCTGTTTCACTGGTCGGCTACTCCATGCCGATATTCTGGTGGGCCCTGTTACTAATCCTCTTATTCTCGGTCAATCTGGGATGGATGCCTGTAGCGGGACGCCTTAATTTCATCTACGACATACAATCAGTTACCGGGTTTATGCTGATAGACACCCTGTTGGCAGGCGATCAGGATGCCTTTTTTGATGCACTGCATCACCTGGTTTTGCCGGCTATCGTTCTTGCCACTATACCGCTTGCAGTGATCACGCGCATGACCCGGTCTTCCATGCTGGAGGTGCTGAAACAGGACTATATTCGTACCGCTAGAGCAAAAGGACTATCAGAATTCTCAGTAATATTTAAGCATGCCCTGAGAAATGCGTTAATCCCGGTGATTACTGTTATTGGTCTGCAAATCAGTATTTTAATGACCGGGGCAATACTCACCGAAACTATTTTCTCCTGGCCGGGCATCGGTAAATGGATACTGGAGGCAGTCTATAGACGAGACTATCCTGTCGTGCAGGGCGGGGTGCTGTTGATAGCAGGGCTGGTCATATTGGTGAACACAGCTGTTGATCTGCTTTATGTTGTGATCAACCCAGCTTTAAGACAGCCAAAATGATAGAAATTAGAACATCTGAGAATTTGCCCGATTTAACCCCTCGCCAGGAGGTCTGCTATAAATTACGCGTAAATCACAGTGCGATGGTGGCCCTTTTTGTCCTCCTGCTTTTGATCACAGGTGCCATATTGGCACCGCTGATTGCACCTCATGACCCGTATGAACAATATACCGATACCCTGCTTGCACCGCCCTACCTGGCAGCAGATAGTAAATCGGGTTTCTTACTGGGAACCGATGACCTGGGACGCGACATGTTTTCACGGCTGCTGTATGGCGCACGGTATTCATTATTTCTTGGCTTCGCAATCGTCGTTTTCTCTCTTGTTTTCGGGGTGATGATTGGTGCTATTGCCGGTATGAAACGCGGCCTGACAGAGACGGTGATCCTGCGTCTGATGGATATCATGCTAGCCGTCCCCGCTATTTTATTGGCGATAATCATCGTAGCGATACTGGGGGCCAGCCTGGTAAACGCTGCATTAGCCGTCAGTATTGTACTGTTGCCACATTTTGTACGGATAACTCGCGCAGCGGTAATAGCTGAAATGAACAGGGAATATGTCCTTGCTTCACAACTGGACGGTAGCAGGGGGTGGCGTTTATTTTTCCAGACTATACTTCCCAACATTTCAGCGCCACTAATCGTTCAGGCAACACTTTCTTTCTCCAATGCGATTCTGGACATTGCCGCGCTGGGCTTTCTGGGGCTGGGGGCACAACCGCCGATCCCGGAGTGGGGTACTTTATTGTCATCCTCGCGTGAGTTGATTGAGGTGGCTCCCTGGACAGTGACATTACCCGGTCTGGCGATTCTTGTTACCGTGCTGGCCAGTAATATACTCGGTGATGGTCTGCGCGATGCGCTGGATCCAAAGGTGGACGCATAATGTGCGACCTGCCAGTCCTGCTGGAAGTGGATGACCTGAATGTTGATTTCGAACTGCGCGGTGTGAGCGTACAGGCTGTTCAATCTGTTTCTCTAAAAGTTTCTGCCGGTGAGACAGTGGGGATAGTAGGGGAATCGGGGTCTGGTAAAAGTGTGACCTCGTTGGCCATCATGGGATTGATCAAAGAGCCCGGTATTCTGCGCTCGGGCTCGGTCAGGATATTTGGTGAGGATATGCTTAAACTATCCAGCCGCCAGCGTAGAAAATATCTGGGCAGAGACATTTCGATGATCTTCCAGGAGCCAACAGAAAGTCTCAACCCCGTTTTCACCATTGCCCGGCAGATTGACGAAGTACTGAAAAGTCATTCAAGTATGAGTCGCCGGCAACGAAAAGACCGTGTGCTGGAATTGATGAAGATTGTCGGCATGCCGGAGCCAGAGAAAACCCTGCGTTCATGGCCGCATCAGCTGTCAGGCGGTATGAACCAGCGCGTTATGATTGCGATGGCAATTGCATGCAATCCTTTGTTATTAATTGCGGATGAGCCGACCACCGCACTGGATGTCACTGTGCAGGAGCAGATTCTTCATCTACTGCGCCGTCTGCAGCAGGAAAATAACATGGGAATGATTTTTATTACTCATGACCTGTCTGTGGTATCAACAATCGCAGATAAAATTATCGTTATGTATGCCGGTCAGGTAGTAGAGGTATGTGACACTGATGATTTGTTTCTGCAGGCATTGCATCCCTACACTGAAGCATTACTGAAAAGCCTGCCTGAAAATTATTCAGCAATTAACAGGCGCATGGAAAATATTAAAGGTACACCGCCAGCAGTAGGAGAGAGACTGCCGGGATGCAGCTTTCAACCTCGTTGCAACTATGCTCGTGAACTATGCAGTCAGCAGAAGCCTGTACTGAATGCCATCGATAAGTATTCATCGCGCAGAGTACGATGTTTTTACCCACTCGACAACGATTCCAGGAATACCTGATGCCCGCTCTGCTTAGTGTTCGAAAAATATCAAAATCCTATAAGGAAAACACTGGTGTTTTTGCTACAGGAAAAAAGATAGTGTTGGACAAAGTAAGCTTCGAACTTGAATCAGCACAAATCCTCGCCGTAGTCGGTGAGTCGGGATCGGGTAAATCTACCCTGGCAAGACAGATAGTGATGCTTGAACATCCGGATAGTGGTGAAATATTGCTTCATGGCGAGTCACTGCAGTCTGAAGCAAGGGTGCACCAAAAAATTAGAATGATTTTCCAGAACCCTGCGGCTTCATTAAATCCACACAAACGTATCTATCAACAACTTGAAGAACCTTTAATAAATAATACGGCTTTGTCCCAATCCGAACGCAGTAGCAGGATTAAGCAAAGCCTCGAACGCGTAGGAATGGGTGCAGATCAGGTGTCGCGTTACCCGCATATGTTTTCCGGTGGTCAGCGCCAGCGTATCGCTATTGCCAGGGCACTCATTGTTAACCCTGAAATTATAGTGGCAGATGAAGCGGTCTCTGCGCTTGATGTCTCTGTGCAGGCCCAGGTCCTTAATTTGATACTGGATCTGAAAGATGAGATGCGAATGTCATGGTTATTTATTACGCATGATATCAGCGTGGTAAATGTTATTGCAGACAGGGTGATGGTGCTCTATGCAGGCAAGGTGATGGAAATAGGTAGTGTAAAAGATGTACTGGAAAACCCGCTCCATCCTTACACCAGAAAACTTCTCCAATGTGTGCCAAAGGTGGGCACCCAACTGAAAATTATTTCTACTGAAGGAATGCCATATCCGAGTGCTGTCTTCCCATCAATGGGATCCGGTTGTGTTTACAGAAACAGATGTCCGTTGGTAGATAAAATCTGTGGAGAAACTGAACCACCAATGATTAGTTCAGCAAGACAGTCAGTGGCATGTTTTAAAGTGTGATAGAGGCATTCCTGCAGGTACTTTAAAGACTGTCATCACGCCAACGACGCAGTGAGATGGCCATGCCGGTAAAGAAGAAACCGATGAGCAGACCCATCCATACTTTAACATTCATAAAGAAACTGAGAATATCATCAATCGAGGGTACACTTATGCCGGCCGACATATTAAAGCCCGGCAGCTGCTGCTCATTCAGGCTGTAATTATAAGCCATCAGACTGCTCTCATTACCAAGCTGCATCGACATAATCCCCAATGGTAGCCGTTCCAGCAGAATCTCGGAAATACCTGTCCCCAGCATGAAGCTGCTGTCAATAAAAACAAGTATCACGGGTATCAGAACGGCAACGATTATGGGCGGCTTACGGCACCAGACGGAGCAGAACAACAACCAGCCCATAACAGGAAAATACCAGATAGTCTGTTGTATAAGTAAAAATATTGAAAACATCGATAAACCGGACACATCAGTCTGCTGCCACAATAAATCCGCAGCATATTGATTTTTGTAAAAGACCAGGCTTTGTATTGCCAGTGTCATGAAATTTGCCAGCGCAGTGGTAATAAATATGATGACTGGAATAATGATGACCGCAATCGTAAGCTTGGAAAGCACGGTCTGTTTATTTGAAACCGGTAAAGATTTCCAGAACAGGATAGTGCGATCCTTACGTTCGCCATAAAGACTATCAAGCAGATAGAAAAACATCACAATCAGGAGTACGGAATTAATGATCATTCCGGTGGTAATCATGGTGCTGTTGATGATGGCCGTTTGCTGGCCTGGCTTCAGTTGTGTGAAAAATCCGAGATAACTGCTCAGCGAGCGGACTTCTTCTCCATTGACAATGCTTAATGTCCCGGTAGAATTACTCAAAAGAAAAATAAAGGCAAGATTAGCCAGCAGGACAAAGGCGAGCAAGGTTATAGGAACTCCCTTCAGGCTTGTATGCTCCCATAACTCGCGCCGCAGCAAAGTAGTAAAGCTATGCATGATGACTGCCTTTGACGGCGGCAACGAACAGGTCAGCCAGGTGCGGTGTCGATACCTCACCAAATTCATGCAGGCGGTGGGCGTCCGTATTCTCGAAAATCATCAGGGCTTCATTCAACAGGTCTTTTTCGTAAAGCGGATTTAATTTACGGGCCTGTTCTGCTTTTTCTTTTGCTGTTTTAAGCTGTACATAGTGATTGCCGATCTCATCAATGGGCATGTTGATGACGATTTTGCCCTTGTTTATGATCATTATGTCAGTGAGGATGTGCTCAATCTCTTCTATCTGATGGGTGGTGATGAGTATGGTTCGCTGCTGGTCAAAATATTCATTCAACAACTGATCGTAAAATTCAGTGCGATAGATAATATCAAGGCCAAGTGTCGGTTCATCCAGCACCAGCATGCGGGCATTGATACCCATAACTATGGCAAGATGCAATTGTGTTTTCATGCCTTTGGAGAGCTGCTTGATGCGGTGCGACTTGCTGATGTCGGTGCGGGCAAGAAAGTTCAGTGACTTGCGAAGATCATAGGACGGGTGAGTAGATACCATTAAATCAAGCAGTTGATCTACGCGAATCCATTCCGGTAAGGAGGCTACATCAGAAATATAACTGATGTCATGCATCAGCTGGGCCCGTTCAATACGCGGGTTTCGTCCAAATACTTCAAGTTCACCGCGGTATTTTATCAATCCCAGAATTGCCTTCAGTGTCGTCGATTTCCCCGCTCCATTGGGGCCGACAAGGCCAACGATACGGCCGGGTTTTATCTCAAAATCAACATGATCCACAGCGCGGAAACGACCATAATATTTTGTCAGACCTTTGGCTGTGACCAGGGCTTTCATCTAGAGTTTTGCGGTAATGTATAACATGATGCGAATATTATAGCTTACTGTTGCCTGTTAGACAGAAAAGGATGATTACCATGATGGAGATGTCGGCTGCAGATGTACTTTTGAAAGGCTTGTCACTGCCCGTGAAGCAAAAGTTTGTTGAGCTGGCAGGCGCGCAGCTGAATATACTGGAATGGGGGGATCCGACACGGCCCGGCTTGTTGTTTTTACATGGTGGGGCAGCCCATGCCGGATGGTGGCGATTTATCGCACCTTTTTTCCTTCCTGACTATCATTGCATCGCAGTTGATATCAGCGGCCACGGTGATAGTGCCAGGCGGTCAGAATATACACCTGTTCTGTGGAGCGAAGAAGTGCTTGCGCTGGTCCGTGACCGGTCACTTTTTACCAATACTCCGGTCATTATCGGCCATAGCATGGGTGGCCTGATTGGTAGCAGAGTGGCTGTAGTGCTTGCTAAAGAATTGCCTGGACTGGTGATTGTCGACTCTTCCGTGCGACCACATAAGCCTAACCATCCGGCTGAGGGGAATTCAAATATAAGAAGCAAAGGCTCAAATCTTCTGGGGCGAAAAAGAATCTATGAAAGTAGCCAGCAGGCTCGGGCCAGATTTCGCCTTATCCCGCCTCAGCCATGCAAAAATGAAGTGCTGCTGGAGTATATTGCCGCAAATTCAATTCGAAAGATGGATGACGGCTGGAGCTGGAAATATGACCCGCATGCTTTTCGAAATCTGCAGCCGGTATCAATATTTGATCAGCTAAAAAAAATCGCATGCCCAACAGCAATTATTTTTGCTCAGCATAGCAGGATACTTGATAGAGAAACGGCAGAAAATATGAGAGACGAGATCAGAAATTCCTTGGACGTGATTGAAATTGCTGACGCTCACCATCACATCATGCTGGACCAGCCAATAGTGTTGATAGAGGAACTAAAGAGGATATTGAAAATCTGGAAGTACTAAAGACAGAAAAATGTTAACCGCGAAGACGCTAAGGGCGCAAAGATTTTTTCAATTACTAACTGCTATCCCGTTTGTAGGTCCGAATTCATTCGGACACAACGAAACGTCTTGTTTACTGATCTTGCGAATGAATTCGCACCTACATTTTGAAAACTGTTTTTAGCTAAATACCAGATTGCGTTCTTTACGCCTTCGCGGTTAACAGATTTTGAAGTTTATTTATCAGGCCATTTTTTTCTTCTGGGAAGCTCATAAAGCTCACCCGTATTTCCCAGTAAATCAACGGGTACTCACTGCATAGCTTAACCAGACGGGCATCAGCATCATGCAGGGCGCGGCTTTGGCCGACCAGAAATTTACCAGAATGGGCCCCTTATCTGAATTCACCAGTACCAGTTCATCGGATTCAGTACCTTTCAGGTCGAAAATATGAAGTGAAATTGTCATCCAGGAAGAAATAATAAAGCATAATTTTAATGCTAGATAGTTTATATCATATTGATGTTGTTTATTAATAAATATTTATTAAGTAATTGAAAAATATAGTAATATGTTGTTATTATTAATAATATACTCACCAAATAATTGCCACTTAAACATTCTGGTTATTGACAGTAGAGGGTTCTTCTCATACAATAACCAACTAATATAGTCAGGAATAGATACCGTTAGGTATCAGGAGAGTCATATGAGATTATCGTCAAAAGGTCAGATAGCTATTTCAGGCATGATGTTTCTTGCAATAAATGGCAAAGGGCGAGCAATGACAGCGGCTCAAATCGCAACAGATCAGGATATTTCTGTCTCTTATATCGAACAGCTTTTTGCAAATTTAAGAGAGAGTGAACTTATTGAGGGTGTACGCGGGCCGGGTGGTGGTTACAGGCTGGCTTTAGACCCCGCAGATATATCTGTGGCGGACATCGTTACATCTGTTGATGACCGTACTTATACTATGCGTGAAACCGTCATCCCGCATTATGGCGACAACGTTCGTTACTTAAGTCAGATGATGTGGAGTTCGTTGAGCCGGAGTATTTATCAGTTTCTGCACAATATTTCACTGAAAGAGTGCATCGAACGGCTGGATGATGGCGATGCTATCAGTGATGTGCATGCAGGTATATTACAGTCTGCACAAGCAGGATCATATTCAGGTTTAAGAGAAGCCGGTTAGAAAATCACACAGCTAAAATTATATTTTACTGCTATAATAAGCAAAATCTTATATAACCATTTTAAGTAAGAGTATACGGAGTAAATCATGGCCTATAGTGAAAAAGTACTGGATCATTATGAAAATCCCAGAAATGTCGGGACGCTGGACAAGGATTCTCCAAATGTAGGTACCGGGATGGTCGGTGCTCCTGCTTGTGGCGATGTCATGCGTTTACAGATCCAGATTGATGACAACGGTGTGATCGAAGACGCCAAATTCAAAACCTACGGCTGTGGTTCAGCCATTGCATCAAGTTCATTGGTAACTGAATGGATGAAAGGGAAAACCCTGGATGAAGCGGGTGAGATCAAAAATTCAGCAATTGCTGAAGAACTGGCTCTGCCTCCAGTCAAAATTCATTGCTCAGTACTGGCCGAAGACGCGATTACTGCCGCTATTGCCGATCTGAAGGAAAAATCAGGTAAAGCTGTAGCTGCCTGATCCATACAACCGGAATATAAAAAGCCGCTGTGTATCTTACAGCGGCTTTTTTTTGTCTGACATATGAACAAACGCTCTTTTCAACTGAATGAATTGCCCCATGCCTTCCCACAACTCCGTGTCAATGCTGAGATTCGTTCAGTCCCGGAAGATTTTGTTGTAGATGAAGAATTAGGCTTTTCGCCCACAGCTGAAGGTGAGCATGCCTTTTTACATATACAAAAAAGAGGCAGGAATACAGAAGATGTAGCGCGAGCTCTGGCGCGTCATGCCGCTGTCCCGCGTAAAGCCGTTAGCTATGCAGGTCTGAAAGATAGAAATGCAGTTACTACACAATATTTCAGCGTCCACCTGCCTGGAAAAGATGATCCTGACTGGCTGGACATGGGCGATTCATCGCTGGAGTTCCTTTCAATTACCCGGCATCGTAAGAAGATAAAGCGAGGTGCATTACAGGGCAATGATTTTCGACTGCAACTTCGTGAGTTTAACGGCAATAGAGAACAGACAGAGCAGCGACTGACACAAATAAAACACAACGGGGTACCTAATTATTTTACCGCTCAGCGTTTTGGTCATAATGCCAACAATCTTTATTGCGTTGATGAAATGCTGCTGAATGGCAAGCGAGTTAAAGACAGATTTAAACGAAATATCTATTTTTCATCTGCACGGTCATGGTTATTTAATCTCGTACTGGCAGAGAGAATTCGCTGTAATAACTGGAACAAAGCGATCGAGGGTGACAGCATGATGCTTAGCGGTTCCCGCTCCTGCTTTCACATCGATGCCATCGATGAAGAAATACGAAAAAGAGTCGATGAACTCGATATTAGCCCGACCGGCCCGCTCTGGGGCAGGGGAAGCTCCATGCTGACAGCCGAGGCTGAGAAAATAGAGACGGCAAGCCTCAGTGAATGGCAGAGCTGGAAACAAGGGCTGGAAAAAGCCGGCCAGCAAATGGCCCGCCGCAGCCTGCGTATGCCTGTCGCAGATCTAAGCTGGGACTGGCCAGAGGAAAACCAGCTGCAACTGAAGTTCTCGTTACTGCCAGGGTGTTATGCGACGGCAGTATTGCGAGAGCTTGGGACATTTATTGAGCCTGAAAGAAAGCAGATTTGAACCACAGAGGACATAAAGATTGTTTTATGGTTTACGTATTACGATTTACGTAAAACCTAATACATAACACGTAAAACTAGATGTTAACTACCACTCAGCAAACACCACTGTACGATTCTGATGCAGCAGTATCCGATCTTCCGCATGCCAGCGCACTGCGCGAGCCAGTACATTGCGTTCTATATCCCGGCCGATTTCTTTTAATTCGTCGACTTCATGGCGGTGCGATACGCGTTTGACATCCTGTTCAATGATCGGGCCTTCGTCGAGGTCTTCGGTGACGTAATGGGCGGTGGCACCGATAATTTTTACCCCGCGTTCAGCAGCTCTGCGGTAAGGGTCGGCACCGATGAAAGCCGGCAGGAAGGAATGATGGATATTGATGACGCGCTGCGGGTAGTGGCTGACAAAAACAGCAGACAATATCTGCATATAACGTGCTAGCACGACCAGGTCAGTATCATCTGAAAGTAATTCCAGGATTTTGGCTTCTGCTTGCGCTTTATTGTCGGCATGGACGGGCACATGATGAAACGGGACACCAAAGGACTTTACTGCCACTTCGACATCGGTGTGGTTACTGATGACCTGGGTGATATCTATTGGCAACTGACCGCGTGACCAGCGCCACAGCAGTTCGAGCAGGGCATGATCCTGTTTGGATACGAGTATGGCGGTTCGTTTTCGCCGTGCGGCATAGCTAATTTTCCAGTCCATATTATAGGGTTTGGCTACACTTTCAGCGAAGGATTGTTCGAGTAATGATTGACTGGTATTCAGGTGCGGTGTCTGGAATTCCAGACGCATCAGGAAGGTTCCATCTTCAGGGCCACTGGAATGCTGATCCAGCGCCGTAATGTTGGCGCCGTGGTGATAAAGGAAATTTGAGACGGTGGCGACTATACCAGGCTTATCATCGCAGCTGATCAGTAGGCGTGCTGTGGTTTCGGTATTCATTATCTTAAGGGTGCAGTATTATATAATGCTGATTAAATCATATATATATTCATCATATCAGCTGAAGACAAGACTTCACAGGCAGACATACATGAACAATAAACAAACGCGCATTGAAAAGGACTCTATGGGAGAAGTAGAGGTACCGGTAGACGCACTCTATGGCGCTCAGACACAGCGAGCGGTAAATAATTTTCCGATTTCCGGCACTGTGCTGCCGCGTCCAGTGATTCGCGCATTGGGCTTGATCAAACATGCCTGTGCTACAACTAACCATCATCTGGCTTTGTTGGATGAAGCAAGAACGAGAGCGATTACACTGGCATCTACCGCTGTTGCTGAAGGCAGGCATGATGATCAGTTTCCAATCGACATCTTTCAGACCGGTTCCGGCACCAGTTCAAATATGAATGCTAATGAGGTGATCGCGACCCTGGCATCCCGGGAATCCGGTATGCAAGTGCATCCGAATGATCATGTCAACATGGGGCAGAGCTCGAACGATGTATTCCCGGCGGCTATTCATGTGGCGGCTGCATTACAGGTACATGAAGCATTGATGCCTGCACTGGACAAGCTGGAATCAAGTTTGAGCCGACGGGTTGATGAGCTGGGTCGCGTAGTTAAGACAGGCCGTACCCACTTGATGGACGCAATGCCTGTAACCCTGGGTCAGGAAATCAGCGGCTGGCGTGATCAGATTTTCCGCGCAAAGTCACGAATCCAGCAGGCAGCTATAGACGTGCTGGATCTGCCCCTGGGTGGCACAGCCGTGGGTACGGGTGTCAATGCAGCAGAGGGCTTCGCTGAGGGATGTGCGTTAGCCCTGGATGATTTGACCGGTCTTAGCTTCAGGGCACGTGAGAATTTTTTCTCCGGACTGTCCAGCCAGGACGATGCTGTTGCGCTCAGCGGCCAGCTAAAATCACTGGCAGTGGCTATGATGAAAATTGCCAATGACCTGCGATGGATGAATTCCGGTCCACTGGCGGGCCTGGGAGAGATTACTTTACCAGCACTGCAACCCGGCAGCAGCATTATGCCTGGTAAAATCAATCCGGTCATTCCGGAAGCCATAGCGATGGTCTGTGCTGAAGTAATAGGGAATGACACAACCATTACCATAGCCGGGCAGTCAGGGAACTTCCAGCTCAACGTCATGCTGCCAGTGCTGGCAAAAAACCTGAGCGCCAGTATCGAGCTACTGAGCAATGCATGCACTGTGCTGGCAGAAAAGGTAATAGATGGATTTGTCGTTAACGAGGCAGCACTGAATGAGTCGCTTGGACGCAACCCCATACTGGTGACTGCTCTCAATCCGGTGATCGGCTATGAACTTGGCGCCAAAATTGCTAAACGGGCCTATTCAGAGAACCGGACTGTTAAAGATATAGCACTGGAAATGACGAACCTGGACGAGGCAGAGCTTGATCGTTTGCTTGATCCGTACAAACTGACATTGGGTGGTTTAATGTAATGTATTACGTTTTATGTTTTATGGTTTACGTAACACCTAATACGTAATACGTAAATCTTATGTTTAATCAGTGCCGCGAAGGCCTTTCTTCATTCCCCGTCACCATCCCCGGCCCATCAGGTGACCTGGAAGGGAAAGTAGACTGTGCTGCAGGCAATCCGCAGGGCGGGGCTGTCATCTGCCATCCACACCCACTCTACGGCGGCACTCTACAGAACAAGGTAGTGCATACCCTGGCCAAATCCCTGGCGGCAAATAACCGTACTGCAGTTCGGTTTAATTTCAGGGGTGTCGGTATCAGTGCGGGTGAATATGATGAAGGTGACGGTGAAACAGATGACGCGCTGGCGGTTGTTGACTGGTTAGCAGCTCATCAAAGCAGTTTGCCACTGACACTTGCCGGCTTCTCTTTCGGCTCATTTGTTGCTTTACAGGCAGCGGCTCAGGTTCAGCCTGATGCCCTGATTACGGTAGCCCCGCCGGTGCGTATGTTTGATTTTGAGGGCCTGTCATCAATAGACTGTCCCTGGCTGCTGATACAGGGTGATGAGGATGAGGTCGTAGACGTCAGTTCAGTCATCAATTGGGTTGGTAGCTTAGAGAACCCGCCACAGTTGGAGATCATGCATGGCGGCAGCCACTTTTTTCATGGCAAACTACTTGAGCTGCGATCGGTCTGTGACGAGTTCCTACAGAAGCTTTAATTCTATGAGAGATATAATTGTAGGTGCGAATTCATTCGCACAAGACTGGTATAAAGATATGTTCCCAACGATATTGTCCGAATGAATTCGGACCTACATTTGTTTTCTTACAGGAAAATTATTGAAGTTGATGCGTCATGATGGTTTATCCAGGTACGACAAATTTGTGCAGATATTCCAACCGTCAATTATTCTGAGAAGAGAAATATCAACGAAGGCTCTTTTCCTTGAACTCACGGCTGGTATACTACGCGATAACATTGAGGTCAGAGGATTGCCTCTAAAATTAAGACACCATAACTGGACACTATTTGGCCAGGAAAAAGGGAGAATCTATTGGAAGTCCACGATACCCATCTAAAGGGTGTACGATTAATTGTCCCGCACGTCTTTGAAGACGAACGGGGATTTTTTCTTGAGACTTTTAATTCAGCCACTTTTGAAGAAAATGGCCTGCCAGTAAATTTCCTGCAGGATAATCACTCTCGCTCCAGTCGTGGGGTGCTGCGTGGTCTGCACTATCAGTTTCCAACATGGCAGGGCAAACTGGTACGAGTGGTAACGGGTGAGATTTTTGATGTAGCCGTTGATATTCGTCCTGAGTCCCCGACCTTTGCTCAGTGGTATGGTGTTGTGTTGAGTGAAGATAACAAGCATCAACTCTATATTCCACCCGGTTATGCACATGGTTTTTGCGTACTCAGCGATACTGTTGATGTGACCTATAAATGCACAACACTATACACGCCAGCCGAGGATGCAGGCATACGCTGGGATGATCCCGATATCGGCATAGACTGGCCGATCAGTGATCCTATGGTGTCAGAAAAAGACCGCAATGCACCTTTATTGAAAGATATAGTCCTCGCGCAGGACTGAGTATAGGGCCCTTTAGCTATGAAGATTCTACTGTTCGGGCGTGATGGCCAGCTAGGTACTCATTTGAATGAATCCCTGGCGGATGCTGCCGGAGTAGAGCAGTTATCAGGATATGGCATCGATGACCTGGATCTTTCCCATCTTGATCATCTTCGACAAGTTATCAATGATGAGAAGCCGAACCTGATCATAAATGCGGCAGCCTACACCGCGGTCGACAAGGCAGAATCAGAAGTGGAACTGGCGACGAAAGTAAATGCTGAAGCTCCTTCAGTTATGGCCAAAGCGGCAACGGCTCTGAATGCCGGTATGATTCACTATTCTACTGATTACGTTTTTGACGGTACGGCGACTGAGCCCTATTCTGAAGATGACCAGCCCAATCCTGAGTCTGTTTACGGTTCAAGCAAACTGGATGGGGAGAATGCTGTACTGGCGAATTGTAAAAATTCTCTGATTCTTCGAACCAGCTGGGTTTACTCTATGCACGGGCAGAACTTTCTTCGCACCATGCTGCGGCTGGCGGCGGAGCGAGATGAGTTAAAAGTTGTCGGTGATCAGATAGGTGCTCCGACTACAACACGTGCCCTGACCGATGCCACCCTGAAGCTGGTGCAATACTTCATGCTTAATAATGGGTTTTCTACAGCGGTTTGCGGGATCTATCACATGACCTGCGGCGGTGAAACAAGCTGGTGTGGATTTGCCAGAGCAATCATTGCCGCATCAGAATTTTCCGACACTCGCGTGCTGGATATTCCCACTGCAGATTATCCTACGCCGGCAAAACGACCCCCTTATACGGTACTATCAAATAAAAAACTTTTCGATACATTCGGCATACGCTTGCCTGACTGGGAAGCAGCCCTTAGCGAATGTATGCGGGAAGAGTAACTAATTGACCATTCTCACTGACGCATCCTCTCTGCTCGGCACAGACGGGCCCTTTACTCGTCTGCTGGATAACTATCGTATTCGTGAATCGCAGCAGCAAATGGCATCACGTATTGAACAGGCCATGGCAAATAAAGAAATCCTGATTGCCGAGTCAGGTACTGGAACAGGGAAAACCCTGGCTTACCTGGTACCCGCCTTGCTGTCGGGGAAAAAGGTGCTGGTCTCAACCGGTACCCGGCATTTACAGGACCAGTTGTATAAACAGGATCTGCCACTGGTTCGGCGTGCTCTGGAAGTCCCAGCCAGTATGGCCTTATTAAAAGGACGCTCCAACTACCTCTGCCGCCTGCGGCTGGAGCAGGCTGAGCATGACCAGTCTGGTTATCGTCCTTATCCGCATGTGGACCTTGCAGTGATCAGCAAGTGGTCGCTGACGACATTACATGGCGATGTCGCCGAGGTCAGTGGCGTGCCTGAACAATCCAGGGTCTGGTCGGATGTCACCTCCACTGTCGACAATTGTATCGGCACTAAATGTGGGCATTATGATGACTGTTTCGTAAATACGGCACGCAAGGATGCCATGGAGGCTGATATTGTGGTCGTCAATCATCATCTTTTTCTTGCTGATGTTGCGCTCAAGGAAGAAGGTTTTGGCCAATTGCTGCCAAAAGTCGATGTGGTGATATTTGATGAAGCTCACCAGGTACCGGATACCGCCAGTATGTATTTTAGTACCGGCGTCAGCCAACGGCAGATACTGGATATTTGTCGCGATGCACAACTGGCAGAGATTACTGAAAAAAGTGGTATAGCGGGGTTTGAACAGCGCGTCAATGAGTTGGAAAAGCAGGCTAAGGAATGCCGACTTGCGATAGGTACATCGATAAGCAAAGGCAGCTGGTCGCAACTGGAATCATTGTCCGGGTTCAGTGACTCTCTTGAATCCTTAAAACAGGGCCTGCAGCAGATGCTGGAACTGCTGAAATCAGCGGCAGCAGCGGGAGATCAGCTGGAGAACTGTTACGAGCGTACGCAGGTGCTAGTTGACAGGCTGGCCGCACTGGGACAGGACAGTAACGAAGAAGCTATTCGCTGGTATGAGACCAGCAAAACCGGATTTAGATTTCACAGCACGCCACTGAGTATTGCTGACAAATTTAGAGAACTGGTATGCGAACAGGACAGGTCGGTGATCTTCACCTCGGCAACGCTGGCTGTTTCCGGAAGCTTTAACCATTACCAGCAGCAACTCGGGCTTGAAGCGGCCAGCACTGGTATCTGGCCCGGCCCTTTCAATTATGCCGAACAGTCATTATTTTACCTGCCTGAAGATATGCCTGATCCAGGTGATGCTGATCATACAGGCAGTGTGGTTGAACTTGCTGAAAAGCTGATAAAGATATCACGCGGCAGGGTGTTTATGCTGTTCACCAGCTATCGTGCCCTGAATGCGGCGGCGAGCATGCTGGAAGGCCGCCTGGATTACCCTTTGATGGTGCAGGGTGAGGCGCCCAGGCATGAGTTACTGGAACGTTTTCGTAATGCCGGCGATGCAGTGCTGCTTGGTACTGGCAGTTTCTGGGAGGGCGTGGATGTTAAGGGCGATGCGCTGTCGGTAGTGATGATTGATAAATTTCCCTTTGCTGCACCGGATGACCCTGTACTGCAGGCACGTAGCAAGGCGGTCAGAAGTATGGGCCTGAATCCCTTTATGACATTGCAATTACCACAGGCAGTTGTGGCCTTGCGTCAGGGAGCCGGCCGCTTGATACGGTCAGTGGATGATAAAGGTGTCTTTATCCTTTGCGACAACCGGCTGGTCAGTAAATCCTACGGAAAAATTTTCACTCGAAGTCTGCCTGCGATGAAACGAACCCGTGATTTTTCAGAAGTGTCAGCATTTCTGGAGAGGGCTTAGCCGCTATGGCTATCGAGAAACTCATTCCTGAGCAACTGAGAAAACTTACGGACGACAGCCTGTTTGACTTCACAGCCAGTAATGAACTACCACCTGCCGATGCGTATGCCGGACAGGATCGTGCCGTTACGCTACTGCGCAATGCGTTGTCTATTCCAGGGACGGGTTACCATATCATCGTACTGGGAAAGGAAGGGTCTGCCCGGATTGATTGTATCAATGCTGTAGTAAAAGAGCTCGAGTCGCCGAATTCTATTAGCGTCGACCGTGTGTTGCTGCCGGTACGCGGCCGGGAGGCAGCATTTGAAGAAACACAGTTTCAACCCGGGGGCGCACAATTTTTTATAACGACCTGTCGAAATATTATTAAAGCAACAATCAGGGGCAAAGCGAAATCTCGTAGATTACAGCTGAAAACCCTTTTGGAAAAGTATGCCGGGCGTCCTCGGCTGTCAGGCTATTTGCAATGGCTGGATGATGCAACTTCATCCATGCTGGCAGAAGCACAGCCTGAAATCGATATAAGAAATGCTGAAATTCATGAACTACAGGGAATGCTGCCAGTCTTGTTGCATACGGGGCGGGAGCAGGGGACGGTCTGTTTATTGGAATCATTTCCGGAAGCCTCTTCTTTGCTGGGCACAGTAACAGTAGAGCGACAAAGTGGTCGAGTGAGAATTAATAGCGGAACATTAATTCAGTCGAGTGCAGGTTTTCTAATCATTGATGGCCGCCGATTGCTGGATAACAGGGCACACTGGCGGTTACTGCGTGAAATACTGAAAACAGGGATGATCCCACTGAGTGCAATTCCCGCTGTACAGACCGGGCAGGGCGGGGCCAATATAAACCTGGCCGGTGCAATTCGCCTAACCAGCAGGGTGATACTGCTGTGCGATAACTCAGTCATGGATGCACTCTATGATGCCGACCCCGAGATTGAGAATGTGTTCCCTGCTGTAGCTGAATTTGAATCAGAGATGGAGCGTAATGATGAAACCTGTATTACTTCCGCCAGACTGATATCCAGCCTGCTACGAAAATATAACTCCCTGCCTCTCGATCCACCGGCGATGGCTGCCATGGTAGATGTGTCAGCACGGTTTACAGATTGCCAGCATAGACTGACATTAAATCGTGCAGTGCTGTCGAAGTATTTACGTGAGGCAAGTATGCTGGCGGTGCAGGCAGGTGATGAAATTATCAGCCGGCAGCAGCTTAACAGTGTGATTGCACAACATAAAGAGAGGGTGATGGCCGATCGCCGCGATGCGCTACAGGCTATTATCAACGGTGAGACCCGGGTTGAATTGACAGGCAGGGTTATCGGTCAGATTAACGGGCTTACCATTGTCGGCACCGGCATACAGTCATATCTCGAACCCTCCCGGATTACCGCAACAGTGCGCGCAGGCGAGGGTGCTGTGGTGGATATAGAACGCGAGGCTAGTCTTGGTGGTTCTATCCATAGTAAGGGAGTAATGATACTGACAAGTTTGCTGGCAGCCCGTTATAGTCGTCATACTCCGTTATCCCTGGTTGCCACACTGGTGTTCGAGCAATCATACTCGGAAGTTGATGGCGACAGCGCCTCAGCTGCTGAAATGCTGGCGATATTATCGGCAGTTACAGAAATACCGATAAAACAGGAGCTGGCTATAACAGGCTCAATTGACCAACGCGGGCAGATACTCTGTGTCGGTGATATCAATAGTAAAATTGAAGGCTACTTTCGACTTGTTCAGCTGCATGGTAACGTCCCGGATGCCGGTGTGGTCATGCCTGCATCCAATATGAGAGATTTGATGCTGGATGATGATGTAGTACAGGCAGTTGCAGAGGGCAGCTTTACTATTTATGCGGTGTCCACGCTTGATGAGCTAATTGAGCTATTTAGCGGCATGCAGGCAGGGGCAGAAGATGATGATCATGAATTTCCCGCAGGCAGTTTTAATGCGCAGGTACATGCATCGCTGAAACAGTTCTCAGAAGAGAAAAAACATGAGCACAAGGAAACATGAGCCTGTTATTGTATGTTAGCGATGTACATTATGACCCCAACAACCGCATTCCTGTGAAATACCCGGGCTTGCTACAAAAAGGAAAACAATGAAATGGTGAAAGTGGCAATATCCGGGGCGGCCGGTCGCATGGGACAGGAACTTGTAAGGACCTGCCAGTCTACCTCCGGAGTAGAAATCGGTGCCGCATCCGAGTACCCGGGCAGCACTGCAATTGGACGTGATAGCGGTGAGGTGGCTGGCATCGATGCGACAGGTATAGTGATTGAAAATACCTCAGACGCGAAAGACTTCGATGTATTGATTGATTTTACCCGACCGGAACCGGCCATGAATCATCTGGATCATTGTCTGAAATATAACAAGGCCATGGTTATAGGTACGACTGGTTTCTCGGCAGAAGAAAAGGAAAAAATTGCTGCCGCAGCCACACAGATCCCTGTTGTTTTCGCTCCAAACATGAGTGTGGGTGTAAATTTATGTTTTAAATTACTGGCCACCGCCGCTGAGGTGCTGGGTGATTCTGTCGATATTGAAATTATTGAAGCCCACCACAGTCATAAAGTAGATGCCCCATCGGGTACCGCGCTCGGTATGGGGGAGGTCATAGCCGATGCACTGGGGAGGGACCTCAAAGAATGCGCTGTATATGGCAGGGAAGGGCATACCGGTGAAAGGGACCGCACTACCATCGGTTTTTCAACCATCAGGGCCGGGGATATCGTTGGTGAACACACGGTGATGTTTGCCTCTGAAGGCGAGCGTATAGAAATTACCCACAAGGCATCAAGTCGAGCCACATTCGCCAACGGCGCCGTGCGGGCGGCAAAATGGCTGGCACAGCAGCCTGCCGGGCTTTATACCATGCAGGATGTGTTGGGGTTAAACCAGACGAAGGACTAAGGACGAAAGACGAAAGACGAAAGA
>JAUWVE010000189.1 GCA_030617565.1 Gammaproteobacteria bacterium
CAATAAACTGCGTCCAGCGACTCATGGCATCACTTCTTCGGCTCCCATCATGCTTTTTTGCAAGGATGCTGAATTCATGTCTCGGTATCAATTTTAGAATTTGAGAGAACACGGTGTTATGATGTGACATGGTCTAAATCCTCTTGTTATTACGTTGTTTGTTCGCACTTACATTGTAACAACTTGTTGTGATTTAGGCCTTTTTATTGACCAATAAGTGGGACAGCAGTGAGGTGCCCTTCAACGTATCAGGAGTGTCTTCCTGACCAGCATAACTATTCACCCACCTCTGCTTCACCGGCTTCATCTGAAAATAACCGCATACGTGTCAGGTCGCCATTACTGTCTTCAATAATATACAGCAGGACCCTGTCGCCGGCCCCAGACACCTGGAGTCTGTTCACATAAGCTACCAATTTTTTATCTTTTGGGCGCAAACTGATTTCCCACTGATCCTGGTTACCCCTAAAGTCTATTTCATAATATTTTTGCAGGCTGTTGAGATCACCAGCCAGTATTGCGCGAAAAGACTCTGCAAAGGTTCGCAGCAGCGGAAGCTGATCAAGATTTCGAGTGCGTGACTTGTCACCTTTTTTGATGGTCACCTGTTTGCTATCAATGGTGTAACGAACCCGGGATGGCTTGAGTACTGTTCGTACCAGCTTATCAGGTGCCAGGTATTCAAGCGTTCCCTCGCTAAACAGAGGAGCATCCAGCAATTCCATTTGCTTTTCTTCTTTGTATTGAACAATACGGTGCTTGATCGCCGCCATTGCCTGCATGAGGCTTTCAAGTTCATCAGCCTGGGCAGCCTGAACAGGAACACAAGAGAATAAGAAGATCAGCAGAAAGCTTTTATTTTCTCTCGTTATTATTCCCCAAAGCTTGCTATAACACCTATGTAGGTGCGAATTCATTCGCACAAGAATTTGTGCATATTTGGCGTAAGTTTGTGTGAATGAATTCGCACCTACAGCGATATTAGTTATCACGCTGCCAGAAATCATAAAAGTTGAACCAGTTATAGGGTGCCTTCCTGGCGTATTGTTCCAGTGTTGTGGCGTATCGGCAGGTGAACTCTTCTATTGCCTGAGGTCTGTCCTCCCGTTTCACATCGGGCACATCAGTCAATAAATCAAAATGAATCTGGTAGCGGTTGCCTCCCAGGTAGAGACCAAAACAGGTGAAAACAGGTACTTTTAAGGCCAGTGCCAGGCTTGCAGGCCCTTTTGGGAAACTGGCAGTTTCACCCATGAACTGGCAGCGGATATGCTTGTCATCTTCTATCGCCCGGTCTGCCAGCATTGCCACCATGCCTCCGCCATCCAGGCATTCTTTCGCCCGCAGCATGGTGTCAGGACGGCCTATCGGCAGCACTGTTTTTGCCACTTCAGGTGCCAGCACATTGAGAAACTCGGTAATCGACTGGTTCTGCTCTTCGTGCATCAGAATGCGTAACTCAAAGGTATCGTGATAATGATGCACACCGGTAGCACGCAATACCTCAAAACTACCCAGATGCGCACCAAACAGTAAACATCCCTGACCCTTTTCAATGTAGGCCAAAACCTCTTCAGCATTAAACGTTTCGATATTGAATTGTGACTCTCGGCCAAGCAACAAATAGATCCTGTCGAGTATGGTGGCTGCAAAATAGCGGTGGTGACGAAAAACTTCCAGCCCTGAAGGATCCCTGCCCAGTACACGCCGGAGAAACTCCCGGGATGCCTTTCGAGTCACTGAAGAAGTGAGATAGAAATACAGGGTGATGGGATAAAGAAATAAAGAGGCCACTGACCTGCCCAGGTGACGTGCGATCCAGCTGATAACATTCAACCAGAAAACATTGCCACGCTCAGGCTGGCTAACCCATTGCTGACTCATTTAGATCGATCAGCCTCTATCAACCATTGGCCTTGCACAATCAAATCATCATCCTGCAAACAACGGAATTCAATCTTTATAGCCTGGGAGCTGCTGAGGCTTTTCTTTTCTTCCAGCACAATATTCAGAGATTGCGAAGACACATCACTCATCAAGACCGGGGATAGAAACTTTACTGACTTCAAACTCGAAGCTTCTACAGAGAAGTGTTTCCATTGCGCGATACACTGACGCACGTGATCAAGTATCACCACTCCCGGTACCAGTGGATTACCGGGAAAATGCCCGGCAAGGCTCGGGTGATCTGATGCAATATTGATTTGTTTGTCTGTAGCCTGGCTGTCGTTCATTGACCTATCAATTTCTCCAATAATTTCATCATCTCTGAATGAGGCAATTTTCCTGTTTCATTGCGGGGTAGTGTATCAACTTTGAACAGCGGTCGGGGCAGGAACACCGGATCGACCTGCTGCCTCAAGGCATTAATTACATCAGACTGAGACAACTCAGGTGCAACAATGACCGCGCACAGACGGGAAACGCCTTCTAACTGTGCTTCAGCTTGCATGAATATACCGTCTTCCACCCCAGGTATAGAGTTAAGTCTCAGATTCAGATCCGCCAGCGAGGCACGTTTACCCGCAATCTTGATCATATCTGATGTGCGTCCATACATCAGAAAATGCTCATCATCAAGCGCCTCGATCCTGTCGGCCAGTATTGGCCTGTGTGGCAAATGACGTGCGTCCACTCTGACGCTGTCCTCATCAAATATCAGCTTCACATCATCATATAGAACCCAGCTTTGCTCATCCACCGTGTTGCGGGAGGCAATCGCGCCGCTTTCGGTACTGCCGTAGATCTCTCTCAGTCCTGCACCGAATTCTCGTTCTGCCCG
>JAUWVE010000044.1 GCA_030617565.1 Gammaproteobacteria bacterium
AAAGGGGTGGCTAGATCATCTAACGGAATATGAATGTCTAATTTCTCTGGATAATTGGCCATTGTGATATACTCACTGGCGAGCCGATCGGTCACAAAAATACAGCAAAATCCTCAATTCCACTGATAGAAACCTTATGCAAGCAGATTACACATTCTATATCGGTATGTTTGCCGTCTCCTATGCCATGGCCTGGTATACCTGGAAGGATGAAAAGGGCTGGTTCTCTCGCATCATGAAATTTCTGCTAACGGGTATCATTCCCATCGTTTCATTGATGCTGTTTGTCTGGAAAGTATTAAAAGATCCTGAAGAAGGCAAATAGTATTATAGTTTCAGGTTTCAAGACGAAAGACGAACATTGCGGTTTGTTAGGTCAGAAATCAAACTGGTCGGGGTGAGAGGATTCGAACCTCCGACCCCCTACTCCCGAAGCAGGTGCGCTACCAGGCTGCGCCACACCCCGACATATTCGATTTTTACTGAATTAATAGACGCGCTGAACTGAGAAATCAGCGAGTATTATCATGGCATCTTTATAAGCTGATGGTGGCAATGGTGAAAGGGCCAGCTTCGCCTTTTCTGCTTCAGCAGATGCGCGCTGCGAAGTGTACGCCAGAGAACCTGTTGATTCAATAATAGCGATGACTTCATTGATTTTATCCAGCCCACCGGACCGAATGGCTGCACTCAGTAAATCACGGTCTGCTGTAGCGGCGTGCTGCATGGCATGTATTAATGGCAGGGTAGGTTTGCCTTCAGCGAGATCGTCGCCAACATTCTTACCCAGTGCCTCGGAGGTGGAACTGTAGTCCAGCAGGTCATCAACCAGTTGAAAGGCGATGCCGAGGTGCTGACCATAGCTGGCAAGTGCCTGATCAACTTCATCGTTCTGATCAGCAATTACGCCTCCAATACGGGCGGCGGCTTCAAAAAGGATGGATGTTTTGGCGCGAATAACAGCATCGTAATGTTGCTCGCTGATGTCGGGCTCATTGATGTTCAGCAACTGCATCACTTCGCCTTCAGCGATATTATTAGTAGTGTGCGAAAGGATGTCCATAATGCGCATGTTGCCGGCTTCTACCATCATTTCAAATGCACGGGAATAGAGAAAATCACCGACCAGCACACTGGCTTCATTGCCCCAGATGTCATTCGCTGTGGCTTTTCCTCTGCGCATGTCAGAGCTGTCGACTACGTCATCGTGCAGCAGGGTGGCGGTATGAATAAATTCAATCACGGCGGCCAGCAGGATGTGCTTCTCTCCCTGATAACCGCTTGCCAGTGCGCTTAACAGCACAATCATCGGCCGCAGCCGTTTTCCACCACTATTAATAATGTAGGCACCCAGCTGATTGATTAAAGCAACATCCGAGCTCAGGCGGTGCAGAATAAGCTGATCCACTGCAGTGGATTCAGGTTTTAGCAAGCTCTGTACGGCTTCAAAATCGCTGGCTAACGCCGTTTTTTGCGAGGTACCGGGATTTTTGTTCGCTATAGCAGTCATACTTTCCAGTTTTTTTTCTATATTTCGATTATTTATATACTTATTCAGGGTATTCGCGAGAGCGAATATTTCACCTGATTGCTGATTATAGGGGTAGATGCAGCCAAGATAAATAAAACATCAGCTGATTATCCATCATTATGTGAGAGAATAGCCAAATTAGTGCTGTTGAGACCGTTTTTCCATTGACTGGTATGCTCTCAAGCGATAAAATCGCCGCCCTTTACCAGAGGCAGCTTCGCTTCTGGCATATGACAAACAGTGACAGAATTCCATAAGGTTTTTTTGGAGTTATTGGGGATATAGACAATGTACGCAGTAATTAAAACGGGTGGTAAGCAATACCGGGTAGCAGTAGGCGACGTACTACGCGTTGAGAGCCTTACAGCAGAGACGGGTTCCACCGTTGAACTTGATGATGTACTGATGGTGGCTGATGGTGCTGACATTAAGGCTGGATCTGATGTGGCTGACGGTACGACCGTTTCTGCATCAGTACGCGGTCATGGCCGCGGTGATAAAATCCGCGTCTACAAATTTCATCGCAGGAAAAATTATCGTCGGACCCAGGGTCACAGACAGAATTTCACCGAGCTGGAAATAACAGCCATCGGTAGCAAAGGCGCATAACACTGCGCATTAAGTAGCAAAAGACAGGAATAGCACAATGGCACATAAAAAAGCAGGCGGTAGTTCACGTAACGGTCGCGATTCAGAGTCAAAACGACTGGGCGTTAAGCGTTATGCCGGTCAGCAGGTATTGTCAGGCAACATCCTTATTCGTCAGCGTGGCACCAAGTTCCACCCGGGCAAGAATGTAGGCCGGGGCAAGGATGACACCTTGTTTGCAACATCTGATGGTGTGGTCCAGTTCTCGGTAAAAGGCCCCAACAAGCGCAGAACGGTTAGCATATTGGCTAGCTGAAGCATCGCCACAAGATTGATTCAGGAAAACCCTGCTTTGGCGACAAAGCGGGGTTTTTCGTTTTTGGGCTACCTGGATGCAGGTGCCATTAAGGAAAGCTGTTATGAAGTTTGTTGATGAAGCAGAAGTCAAGGTTTTCGCTGGTGATGGCGGCAACGGCTGCCAGAGTTTCAGGCGTGAGAAATATATCCCCAGAGGAGGCCCGGATGGTGGAGACGGCGGTCGTGGAGGAGATGTCTACCTGGTCGGTTCTTCATCGCTGAATACACTGGTAGATTTCCGCTACACACGAAGCTTCCGGGCTAAAAACGGTGAGAAAGGGCGGGGTGCCAACTGTACCGGTGCCGGCGCCGATGATCTGTATGTGAAGGTTCCGGTCGGGACCATAGTTACTGATGCAGGCACTGGAGAAATGATTGGTGACGTCGTCTCTGATGGCTACGAGCTACTGGTGGCGAAGGGCGGGCAGGGCGGTCTCGGTAATACCCGATTCAAGTCCAGCACCAATCGCGCACCAACGAAAACCATCCCCGGCAGACCCGGTGACCAGCGAGGTCTGTTACTGGAACTGCGCCTGCTGGCTGATGTCGGGCTGCTTGGCCTGCCCAATGCGGGAAAGTCTACCTTATTAAGAACAGTTTCCCGTGCCCATCCAAAAGTGGCAGATTATCCTTTTACCACCATGTATCCCCAGTTGGGTGTGATACGTATCGATGAAGGCAGCAGCTTCGTCATGGCAGATATCCCGGGGCTGATAGAAGGGGCCTCAGAAGGTGCTGGGCTGGGTATCCAGTTTCTACGCCATTTGTCCCGTACCAGTCTATTACTGCATATGGTTGATATCATGCCGCCAGAGGGGCAGGACAACATCATTGCCAACATACGTGCCCTGATAAATGAATTGCAGCAGTTTGATGAGAGGCTGCTGGATCGTCCGCGCTGGCTGGTATTGAATAAAACAGATCTGCTGCCTGATGATGAATTACAGAAAATTCGCCAGCAGATTGTTGATGAACTGGACTGGCAGGGTGAGTTGTTCATGATATCTGCCGCTACCGGCAATGGCTGCCCGGAACTGGTACAGGCAATAATGAAGTGGCTGTTACGTCAGCAGGAAGAACTTGAAGGCTGACCAGGAGAGAGGGATTTTGATAATATATTATTCACCACAGAGGACACAAAGGACACAGAGAAAGGCAAAATAAGGTTCCTGGTTATTATGAAATGTAACTGGATACTAGATAGAAAAACAGAATACAAATATATTGGGGCAAGTCAATATTAAGAAGCAGTAAAATCAAATAATAGATTTTCCTCTGTGACCTCCGTGTCCTCCGTGGTGATAATATTTTCTGTACTGAAGAATTGATGATGGTGAGTAAAAATAATCTAAACAAAGGCCAGAATAAAAAACCTTGCTGGGTAATCAAGATCGGCAGTGCGCTGCTGACAGCCGACGGTAAAGGTCTTGATGAGCAGGCGATAGCCGGCTGGGTGAAGCAAATGGCCCAGTTGCAGAACCAGGGCGTCCGTATCGTACTGGTATCTTCCGGCGCGGTTGCCGCGGGTATGCAGCGTCTCGGCTGGACGAAACGTCCACATGCCCTGCACCAGCAGCAGGCTGCAGCAGCCATAGGCCAGATGGGTTTGATCCAGCTCTATGAATCGGTGTTTCAGCAGTATGACCTGCATACCGCGCAAATTTTACTGACCCATGAAGACCTGTCGAATCGAAAACGTTATCTCAATGCGCGGGGGACCCTGCGCGAAGTGCTTAAACTGAATGTTATTCCAGTCATCAATGAAAACGACACGGTAGCCACCGATGAGATCCGCTTCGGCGACAATGACAGCCTGGCGGCAATGGTTGCCAACCTGGTCGAAGCTGATCGCCTGCTCATACTGACTGATCAGGACGGTCTGTTTGATCGTGATCCCAGGAAGTTCTCTGACGCCAACTTAATTAAACAGGCAGAAGCGGGTTCTATCGAGCTTGAAAGCTATGCTGGCGACAGCGGCAGCCTCGGTCGCGGCGGCATGCTTACCAAGATCCGTGCCGCCGGGCGTGCAGCCAGATCTGGCGCCAGTACCCATATTGTGAATGGACGCACAGAGAATATCCTGCTGCGACTGCATGAAGGTGAAGCACATGGCACACTTCTTGTACCGACTGCAGGAAGAGTTGCCGCACGAAAACAGTGGCTGGCGACTCATATGCAGTCATGTGGAGATCTATTGCTGGACCGCGGTGCAGTAAAAGTATTGCGTGAATCAGGCCGCAGTTTATTACCCGTTGGTGTTACCGCTGTACATGGCGACTTTGCCCGCGGCGATATGGTGCGCTGCCTTGATCATGAGGGCAGGGAAGTGGCCCATGGCCTGGTTAATTATTCTTCTGTTGAAGCCAGGAAAATAATTGGACATGCCAGTGACCGGATTGAATCGATCCTGGGTTATGTGGATGAAGCGGAGTTGATACATCGGGACAATATGGTGGTGTTTTGATATTGTGCGGGTGCCCGGCAGGGGCTTTCAGCCACAGCGTGCATTGGTGCTGGTAATATTTTTACGGCCTCCAGTATTTATATCCCTGCATCTGTAGTCGTATAACTTCGGGTGCTCCAGCGGGCACAAACTCAACTTCTAATGGAAATTCATCTTCTTTAAGGTCCCATGCACGCATACTAATCCGACACGCCTTGAAGGTAACTCCGCGGTTAGCGAGCTTTGATAATAGTTGCGATGTTTGTTTGTTATTTTCTAATAAGGCATGGATGCCATCCTCATAGGCAATGACCTCTATTTTTAACTTTTTCTCACCCAGATCATCCAGGACTTTATCAATTTGCAGGAAGGCTCGTCGATGACCAAAGTTGTCAGCCGTTCGAGTTAGTTGCATAACAAACGGGATGGGAGCCTAGTCGGCCAAAACGACTACTGGTGATAAATGCAGGGAAAATAGTATAAGCAACGGTAATAAAAGATTGTGCCTCATTTATATCTCCTGTTAACAAACGCCCACCATTATGCACCACAACAGGATGAACTCTGTCCTTTCATGCGTGCTTGCTGAACAGGTGGGCAAGGAACAGTAGCAAAAGAACAGAAAACACAACAGTCGCCTTGATTGGGACGCAATAACTCACCACATCCTTTGCAGTCATAGAAAAACTGACAGGCATCCACTGGCATAGTCTCTGTCACGCTGTAGCCACATTCTGGACATGTGATAGTGGACTCCATAATTAATAGAGGTGCCCTTAACACTTCAGCTGTCTTCGAGTTGGACAATATTCCTTCCTCTGTTTCGATCGTCGCAGCGATAGTGGTACTATAGACCCTGTAGTAACTACAGAGTCAAGACTATGCTTATAGGTGAACTGGCAAATGTTTGCGCTTGTCCGGTAGAGACAATTCGGTATTACGAGAAAATCGGCTTACTTCCCAAGCCGATGAGAACATCAAACGGATACAGGAATTACGATGATCAGCATCGTAAATGGCTGCAATTTATTCTACGGAGCCGTGCCCTGGGATTCACACAGGATGAGGTGCGTCGATTAACAGAGATTGCACATATGCCGGAACCGGCATGTGAAGATGTTTATACGATATTTTCTCAGCACGTATCACAGATACACGAAAAAATCCGTGACCTCAAGGACATGGAGAGTGCATTAACCCGTTTAAATGCAAAATGTGAAAATGGCACCTTGAACGAGTGTCCCGTCATAGATGAGTTAATGGGCCAGGCAACATACTAAATATCCGTTATGTCTCCTGTGTATCCTCACAGCCTGAAGTGCGCAGAGATGCCGAAGGCCAATTCAATGGGGTGGCTTTTCTCATTTGGGAGGCGCGCCCTCGCGGCGAATTAGAACTTGCACCAACCTTCAAACTGAGAATTCGGCGGGAGCAGATCTGGACAGGCGAAGACTGGACCAAAAGGTGAAGGCCAGAAATGGCCTGCAGAAAAGAACTCGTACACGAAGTGCGAAAAACTCAGTTTTTCCTCAGCATAAAAAAAGCCGGTCATCTGACCGGCCCTCTACAGCATAGCGAAGAAATGAATAAATCTACGCCATGGCCTTAATGCGTGCATTCATCCGACTCTTCAGACGAGCTGACTTGTTCTTGTGTTGCAGGCCTTGTTTGGCAGCACGGTCAATGACTGAAACTGCTGAATGGTAGGCGGCTAGTGCGCTATCTTTATCGTTGCTTTCGATAGCAGCGTATACTCTCTTGATATAGGTACGCATCATGCTACGCTGACTGTGATTCTGTGTACGGCGTACGGTGTTTTGACGAGCACGTTTACGTGCCTGTGGTGTATTTGCCAATGTCTAATCCTCTTGAAACCGGGTCTTGTCGCAGAAAACCGCGCAATATCCTTGTTTTTGGTTGTTTTGTCAAGTTTTACTGGGTATATCTCACAGTTTGTTATGAGAATTTTGTAGGTTTGAATTTATTCGAACAATTTCGGTTTTTGATCAAGCACCCTTGTGCAAATGAATTCGCACCTACTGACCAATTCGTCAGTGGGGGCTTGTTGTAAGTTATGTGTTTTCATTTTTCTATTTTTCAGGGAAGGTCGCTACGTTTGAAAACCTGATAGCCAATCCAGGCGCAGAGTGTTCCCAGGCCAATCGGGTAGAACAGGGCCCACAGGATGTAACCGGTTTTGCCAAAGTTATCCAGTATCACGTATGCAGACTGCCCCAGTAATACCAGTTGCGGATCAAACAACATCATCGCGGCTGTTCGAAACACCTGCATTGGATTGAATAGCGCGACGGCAATGACCGTTTCCGATGGCATGCCCTGACGGATCAGCATGCCAAGTAAAATCAGATCCATGAACAGTAACAGGCCCAGCCAGACAATAAAGGCAATACCGGTGGCGACATCAGAAGTCCTCGCCAGTGTTGATATCAGCATGCCGATGCCGAGAAAACATCCGGCCAGCGACAACAGGAAACCGGTGTAATAGATGACCTGAGTCCAGGGTATCTCAATGCCTTTAGCTATGCCCCAGCCGACAGCCACAAACATGGCCAATGCCACCGGCAGGAAGACGACGACGAAGCGACCGAGCATTTTCCCCCAGAACCAGGCGAACAGGCTGACGGGCAATGACAGCATATATTCGAATACGCCGGCTTCACGGTCACCGGCGACCGAGCGTACTGTAGTGATTAGCACGAACACCGGCAGAATGGCCATAGTGATCTGCAGATAGGTGACCAGTACGCGGGACAGGCCACTGAAGCCCATCACACGTGACTCGGTCAGGCCGGACATGAACAGCGCAACGATGAGGCCGCCGAATACCAGTGTATAAACCATGAACCAGCGCGATCGCAGAGATTCACTGATGTCCGTTTTAGCTGCGAGGAGTAAATGCTTCATTTTTGGTTTGTCGGGTTAAGGCCGCCATGCTGATGGTGTTCTTTCTCACTCAGCATGATGTACGCTGTTGCCTGTGTGTAATCAAGAGCACCTTCAGTAACTTCTTTCTGTGCCCCCAGTCCATAATTCATCGGGCTAATTTTTGGTTTTACATAACTTGCCTTCAGGGCGTCGATCCATTCGCCATTACGGTGATCTTTCACCCAGATTTCAGTACCTGGCTGATCTTTCCATGACTGATCTTTCAGCCAGATAATGGCGCAGCCGATATCATCAAATTTATATAACTTTGTTTTCTCTCCTGCCGGCGCACCGCGTACCTGTGCCGCATAGTGACGGTCACCCACTGCCATATTGCAATGCGTACATATTTCACGATCCCAATGAACCTCTCCCGGCCCGCTGGTCTCTTCCGGCGAGCAGGCTGAAAGTAGGAGAAAGAAAAAACTAAGCAGTATGTGCTTTAACATCAGCCTGTCCTTCTTCTTCATTCTCATCGAGGTGAATGCCTTTTAACAGCGCCGCATAACGTGATAGCACACCAAGAAACCTGAGCCTGTCGGGGCCGGCTATTTCACCCTGCCAGACCTTTCCGTCTTCACTATCAACAAAGCCCCATTCACGAATAGTCTCTGCAAAGGCCGAACTGGAACGGTTCAATCTCAGGCGACAAGCCAGCACACTGTTCAGGTTGATCTGGTCTGCGACATGATCATTGAGTACGATATCGCCCTGATCCAGTTCAACCACACGATTAACCAGCGCAGCTACTTCATCCAGCCGATGGCTGGAGATGATCATCGCCGTATGCTGCTGCTTTTCGGCAAGTAACTGAAAAAAGGTATGCCTGGCTTCGGGATCCAGGTTGGCGGCCGGTTCATCCAGTACCAGCAGATTGGTATCTCTACCGAGTGCAATGCTGATCAGCAGTTTCTGCTTCTGGCCACCCGAGAGTTTATTGAAAGGTCTATGCCTTATCTGTTTAATATCCAGTCCGAGCTGGCTGCATATTTCGACCATCCTTTCTGGCTTCGATTCACAGACACCGGCAGCAAATTTAATTAATTGTCCGACCGGCATTTTTAACGGCGGAGATAATTGTGGTACAAAACCAATATGTTTCAGGACTTCGGTTCGATTTGCCCCCGGTTCAAGTCCATCGACGGTGATTTTTCCCTGGAAGTTATACTCACCCAACAGGCAGCGTATCAGTGTTGTTTTGCCGGCTCCATTGGAACCCACCAATGCAATGCGGTCACCATGATCGATATCGAGGTCAATTTTATTTAACACCCTGACCCGGCGAAACTGTTTTGAAACCTGGCTGAAGCAAATTCCCATTTCTTACCGCCTTTCGTAGCGAGGTTGTCGAGGCGCCGTTGCGGCGGGGCGCACACAGTGGAAGACGGTGAAGGCATAGCCGGCACTATGTCGAACCGGCAGGAGCGAGTACGCTCCGTCACAGCGAGTGGATCGGCGACCACAGTAGACAGGTGGTGAGAAATGGGGATTAGTCATTTAAGCAATTGCCCCAGCCCCTTGAATTCAAGGTTGAGTGAGTTGGTCGGGCAGGCATCAACACAACGGCCGCAGTGCGTGCAGTCAGCACCGATGAACAGATCTACATCGGTAGCACGGCCTTTTATAACCAAATCGAGTACATGCGGTACCTCGCAAACTTTTTTACACTCGGCTTCATGAAAGCAGTTCGCCAGGTTATAGGTAACTTTAAGTGGAGAAACCGCACCAACCAGACCATAAGTAAGGCCTATCGGACATGCATAGCGACACCAGGCGCGCTTGGAATAGAAAATTTCGAACAGCAACAGGGTAGCTACCCATACAAGGGCAATGCCCGGGCCGTAGATCAGTGCGCGGCTGAGGATGCCGGTAGGTGAAATGGTTTCAAATACCGTGTAACCCGTAACGAAGGCGAGCACCCCAAATACTATCCAGAAATAGGTGCGCACCCTGCGGTCAAATGGATGGTCTTTGACAATTTTCTTTTTCGCCAGGTAATCGTGTGCCATTTCTGTCCACTCGGCGAGCAGGTGATAGGGGCACACCCAGGAGCAGAAAGTACGCCCGCCCAGCAGCCACCATAATATCAATACTGTGATGGTGCCAATAAGAAGGTTGAGTACAACCTCCTTGTAAGCGAGCATAACCTGCAGGGCAGAATTCAGGTCCGCCATGTGAAATCCAACAAAGCGTGATCCTGTCAAAGCCCCTTCCAGTATTTGTATGTCGAGCTGAAAGGACAGTACAAATAAGAGATTGGTCAGAATGAGCACTGTCCACCTGCGGCGTCGCCATTTCTCAGGTATTTTGTGCTGAGCCTTGTGTTCCATCTCCGCATGAATGGCAGCAATTCGGGTCTTGTCGGCCTTCTGTTCAGCATGCAAAGTTACGGCTTCCGGAGTGTAATCATCCGCTACAGGCCTTTTTGGATCAGCGCCGAGCAGTACTGCGACTGATTGATATAAGTGTTTCATGCTGTCATCCCTCGACTTTCTGTGCCGTCCATGACAAAAACAGAAGGCTCGACCGGACAGATCATTTCACAGACACCGCAACCGACGCATCCATCCAGTATTACCGGTCGCTTGCGAAGGATACCGTCTTCGCCTGCAATCGTTTCCAGTTTAATCGCACGTTCAGGCGGGCACTGGTTTTCATCTCCGGATGGCGGTTTGCCCGCTGCACACTGATCAGCACGGATCTCGATCGGACACTGTCTGACACA
>JAUWVE010000004.1 GCA_030617565.1 Gammaproteobacteria bacterium
ATATCGTATGTTAAAGCTTTACTCACTGTTATTGCCACTGCTGGTGCCCCTGGTCATTCTACATCTGCTGCTGCGCGGGCTAAAGAATCCTGACTACTTCCGGCGCTGGGGTGAGCGTTTTGGTTTTAGCAATATCACCCCCGGCTCGCCAGTGATCTGGATACATGCGGTCTCTGTTGGTGAAGCACGGGCTTCAGTGCCTCTCATCAACGCCTTGTTCGAGCATTTTCCCGATACTCAGGTGCTCGTCACGACTATGACACCGACTGGATCTGCTGAAGTCATACGACAACTGGGAGACCGCGTACTGCATTGTTATGTCCCTTATGACCTCGTCGGCTCTGTCAATCGTTTTCTGAACCAGGTCAAGCCATGTCTGGCGATCATTATGGAAACCGAATTATGGCCAAATATTTACCATGGCTGCAAAGAGAGAAATATACCCGTTGTGGTTGCCAATGCACGCATGTCGGAATCGTCCATGCGTGGTTATCTGCGTTTTGAAAAACTGACCCGTGCTACGCTGAGTCAGGTTTCCCTGATCGCTACCCAGTCACGAGCCGACGCGCGCCGTTTAAGGCGAATGGGGGCATCAAATGACAAAATAGTTGTCACCGGCAGCATTAAATTTGAGATCAAGCTGCCGGCCAGTCTACGTGAGGCTGCGGAATCTCTGCGGCGGGATTTCGGTAGCATGCGACCTGTCTGGATAGCCGCCAGCACACATGAGAATGAAGAAAAGAAAGTCCTCGTCGCATTTCGGGAACTAAAGCGCAGTTACCCGGATCTGCTGCTATTGATTGTTCCTCGTCACCCGGAGCGTTTCGTGGCCGTTGCAAAAATCAGCCGCCGGGATGGCTTTAACACCGCTCTCAGAAGTGAATTGCACGGCCCTGTTTCTGGTGATGTTGAAGTGATCGTTGCAGACAGCATGGGTGAACTGCTTAAACTCTATACAGCCTCAGACGTTGCTTTTGTCGGCGGCTCGCTGACTCCTGTCGGTGGCCATAATGTACTCGAAGCCTGCGCAGTTGGCCTGCCGGTTATCTTTGGCCCTCACATGTTTAATTTTGATGAGATCAGTCAACTGACCCTGTCACGCGAGGCAGGCAAGCAGGTTGACTCAGAAACCGACCTCGCCGCTGCGGTTGCCACCTATCTTGACGATGCCAACCTGCGATTTGAAACGGGGGAAAACGGTAAAAAGCTGGTGCAGCAAAATCGCGGAGCGCTGGAACACACTTCCGAACTTATATTCTCTCTTGCTGAGACTACCTGCGTCGACTCACAGGCTCAGGTTACTAAGCCGATCAGAAATTAAACACATCCTTTTGCACTGCATCGGTAAGACGGGGCAGTGATGTCTCAAACAGCTCCTCTTCAAACAGACCACCATTCATACTGCGGCTAAACAGTGTTGCTGACATAGCTGGCTGCTCGCCTACTACTGCAAATAATCTTCCACCTGCGTTCAGTTTTTCAAGCAGGCCGTCAGGAATCGACTGCACTGAACCATTCAGCAAAATCACATCAAAATTTCCTTTATCCTGCCAGCCTTCGTTTATGCTTCCAGTTTCGAAATGAATATTTGTAAGATTTTTCCGAATTCCCGGCTGCACATGATCTTCGGCATCAAGAGTCGTAACATTGCCTGAGAGATCCGCCAGCATTGCAGCCAGATACGCACACCCCGTCCCAATCTCAAGCACCTTTTCATCAGCCTGCACATTCAATGCCTGAAGAATTCGTGCCTCCATACCAGGAAACAGCATACAACTACCGTCACCAAGCATGATGTTGGTGTCGGCATAAGCCAGTTCACGCCATGATTCGGGTACAAATTCCTCACGCGGGTATTTGTACATCAGCTCCAGCACGCGGGCATCTGTCACTTCCCAGGTGCGAACCTGCTGTTTAACCATATTTTCACGCGCTTGTTCCTGATTCATAACACTATCCATATTTTGGGGATGCAAAGAGTAAAAGTTCTGGATTCAATGTTCAAGCACTATATTTAATAGGCGGCAAAATTAAATTACGTGAAAACTTAAAAGCTTTCACCACAGAAGACACGAAGGTACACAGATTTTTTTATGTTAATCGATCAGCAGGTCATATTATTTCATCTTTTGATTTCCTGCTTCCTTCACCCACTTTCGCCGCGAGGGCGCGCCTCTCACAACAAAACCAATGCAGTCGTGCTTATCGACTCTTGTGGGAGGCACACCCTCGCGGCGAAGGGTTTTTTCTAAAACTTGAAGCCTGTCTCCTTGAACTATTCCCGAGGCAATCTCATTTCGTCAGCTTTTTACCTGCGGCTTGCTCTACGACACTCAGCGGAGTGCCATTTTTCTTTGCTATTCGCTGGTATTCCGCTTTACGGCCTGCGTTGACTCTGTTCACCAGCGCATTGACTTCAGCAGAGGGTTTCGCCGCTACCAGGTAACCGGTTGCTGTTTCTTTTACCAGCCCCTGGCTTCTTGCCTGTCCCAGATCCAGTGCCGATGCAGGCAGTGCAAACAAAATGAGTGCCAGGAACAGCGGCAATAAGGCAGTTTTTTTCATGCTAAATTCACCAAACATATCATTTTCCTCTCTAATCAGAACAGGTCACTGTCTTTAGTCATTAATTCATCGAGATCTTTATCAATTTTGACTCGAATCTCATGTTCAACCTTTACATTCAGGTTGATGGTAATTGGTTCATCGGGTACTGCCACCTTAACGGTTGGCGTACAGGCGGCCACAGATAAGATAAATACGAAGCCGACGACAATTTTAATCATTGTTTGAAACATAATATTTCCTCGTTAGCGACGAGCTGGCTGTACGATTTCTCACACAACGCCAGCCGTAGCGGGAATAACATGCTGAAAATTCACCGGGTAGAGTGACTATACCCTCTTTTATATGAATAGAGCCTGAACAACATGTCCAGACACATCAGAGGTACCCTAGTTTACCGAATTTCATCTGTTTCTAAAGCTCTTCTGCACATTTCTGTCGATTTCATCACTTAGTCCTTCGGCATAACGTAGGCCCTTTAACAATTTGAGGACATTTTGCTGCAGATTCAGGTTGAAATGAACAGGTCGCCTGGTATCCAGTTTCGGGCTTTTCCCCTTGATCGCAAGTTGCATTTCCATTTCGCCACTTTCTTCATAGTTCACGTCGATTTCAAGAGTATTATATTTCAGGTCCTCAATGATTCGGAACACGAACTCAGACCCCATTGCCGCCTGTTCCATCTCTGCTGTACCACCTGCTGGCAAATAATTTATCTGGCCTCCTGGCTTCTGTGAGACGATCCTTCCTTCGGTTATTTTTATTCCATTCTCAGTGATAGTGACAGGAATGTAGCCATCTAAACGGCCCGTTGCTGTCAGGCCTTCAAGCTGCTGCATCGCAATAATTTGAGCTAAGTCCAGGCCCACTACGACTAGCACCAGATCATGTTCGTCATTATTCAGATCAATTTCCAGATCATTCCCTTTCACCTTACCGTCTAACAGCGACAAACTCAGGGCATTTATTAACAGTAATGGTAATGGCCCGTTGCGAGTCGCTTTATAACGAATTTTCGCTGACACCTCTGTAATCGGCAGACCTATGTCAATATCGTCCACTTTTATCAAGGCAAAATCAGAAGACTTAATAACTGGAAGCAGGTCAATGGTATCTTTGTAATTCAGTCCTGAAAACAGCACGCCATCATAAAATCCACCGGCATCACTTACGTTCAATTTCATGTCGAGCTTGTTACGAAACGACCCTCTGTTACCTGTCCACCAGCGGTATTCTCCACTCGCTGATAGTGTACCGGAAACAATATCATACGGTTCCTTCCAGTCTTTCAGAATGCTGGAGAATAGCGGATTGTCGCTGTCCGGTTTTATCTCTGAAAAGGAATAGCTGGCACTGCCCACCGCATTTTCTAAGTTGAATTGAAAACGGGATGTCAGCGGACTGCTCATTGCACTGGACTGGCAGGATAAATCTCCCTGTACTTCTGCTGACCACCCTGCGGATTTGTCATCAATAGTCTTTAGATTCAAACTGCACTGATTCAACGGCAGAAAAAAATCATCATCCTCAATACTCAGTTCATTCGCCTGGATATTTACTGTGCCTGCCAACCTTTTATCATCAACGCAGTCAGCAGTTAATTGCAGCACGTCGCTCTTAATATGAATATCGTTTATCTGTACCAGCGGGGCAGTAATTTGCGAGGTGATTTGGCAGGCCTCAGACTTTTCATACTGTCGCCTTCCTGACAGGGTGATATTCTCAAGCCTCATGGTCGGGATACTAATATTTTCCATCAACAGGCTACTGAGTGTAATACTGGCTCCACTACTATCATGTATGGTCACACCCTCATCAGCCACTTCAAGTACCCGCGGCAGACGTATCACTGCCTTGCCTATGTTTTTATCATCTAAGCCCAGGGATTCGAGTGTAACAACTGATGACTCCTTAAAATTTACGGTATATGTGCCATCCGCCTTTTCTACACTCCCCTCAATGGCAGCGATGATATTTTTCACTTGCGCACCCATGAATTGACCATTTTCTAAATTGGCCGCGACACTAAAATCTTTTATCGGACTATCCTTCCGCGCAGAGTATGAAATATCGGCCTTAAACAGACCCGTGGAGCCACTAAGTGGAGAAAAAACATCTGCCAGTTTTGATAGATCAGCTTCAATGCGCCCCGCCAGGCCTGACAATCCATTTGGGCCCTGTGCCGGAAGTAGACTGAATGAGAAAGGTGCCTGTTTAGCTTCATTGATGCCTTCGTCCGTCGCCATCCATCGCAAACTAACACCCGCCACAGGCGACATCACAAAATGAAAACGGTGATTTTCACCCGTACTATCTGTCATTTTTACTTCAGTGATCATGCCCCCTGCCTGCTTCTTAACATTCAGCGAAGCGATCAATGACGGCACGCCATTCTCCTCGATCAGTGCAAATTCCTTTACCGTTATAAGACGGGCTGGCACCGACTCCTGCCAGGACGTATTCAGCAAACCCAGCAACATCACCGGGTCGGGCAATGTCGCTGCAGTTTGCTCAGACGCCAGTCTCTGGAGTAAAATCTGATCAACAACAATTGTGTCAGCAGTTCCTTTAAACAGATCTGACAAACTATAGCTTGCCTGCAGATTTTTCAGCGTGAGAAGATATGCATCATTGCCCATTTGCAGATGATTGACAGTCGCCCGACTCAGTCCGATGTGACCTACATTGACTTCAATATCAGTAAAGCCCTGCTGTTGCAGTTGCTGCTGTACCACTCTTTCAAGCAAATACGGCCTGACTGCCCAGAATAATAATGCAACAACAAATACACTAAGCAGTGTTAAAACTATCTTGAATATTATTCTCATGATTACTGATAATGTTTGAATCCGACTACAACCATGTCAATGTTTCATTTGTGACCGGACGATTTTTCATATAGATTGCGCGCCATGTCAAAAAAAATTGCCGTTAAAAATCCCAGTCCCTGTATACAATGCACCAAATCCTGGTGCTGTACCTATTTTACCCAGCAGATTGACACCCCTCGCTCACGTGAAGACTTTGATGTCATCCTGTGGCAAATATCCCACGAACATACCGAAGCCTACAAGGACGAAGACGGCTGGTTTCTGCTGATGACCAATCCCTGCACCCATTTGCTGGCAAACGGCGACTGCGGAATCTATGATGTCCGCCCCAAGATATGCCGCGATCACTCCAGCGAAAATTGCGAAAAAGACGGCCTGGCGGGTGAAGACGATTTCGAACTCTACTTCAAGGATTATGACGCCCTGCGCAAGTACTGTAAAAAGAGATACAAAAAATGGGACAAATGGGAGAAGAAGAAAAAATAAAGTCCCAAGTTTCAAGTTTCAAGAAAGTTTACCGCTGAGGATGCAGAGAACACAAAATTTAGAACGCCACTTTAATATAATTGTGGGAGGCGCGCCTCCCACAAAAGATTTTCTTTTTCTTGAAACTTGAAACTTGAAACCTGGAACTTGCCTTTCATCCTTCATCGAAAGAATTAATAAACTTTGAAAAACGCCTGGCCCTGTTTCCGTATGAGTAGTTAGCTGCAATTTTATTCATCCTTTTAATGCGCTCGCTATCTTCACAGCAACTGGCTTCCTCAATTGCTCTTGCGAAATCCACCGGGGCTGTGCTGGCAAGAAAAACTGTGTTTTCTCCGGTGATCATATTTACAGAGGGGTAATTGACCGAAACAACCGGTATTCCCGTGGCCATATATTCGAAAAGCTTCATAGGGGAGGTGAAATGTTTCGACTCGATATTATCACCCAATGGTAAAAGTAGTACAGACGAGCCATTGAGTACTTCACTTGCGACCTGGTCAGGCCTTACAAAACCTCGATAATCGACCCGTTCTGTCAGTTTATATTTTTCCGTCAGCTGTATTATATATTTCTTGCTCTCATCATTGCCTTTTCCACCCGCAATACGTAGCTGATAATGATTTCCGAGCAGTTCCATCGCCTGAAAGATCAATTCTATATTTTTCCAGCTGGAAAATTGCCCGACATATGTAATGACTATGTGCGAAGGATTTTTCTCATGCACGGGTGAGTGTGCCTGAGAAAATAGTTCAGTTTCTACACCATTTGGAAGAATGGAATACTTTGGAAGCGATGAAAATTCATCGCGAAGGATCTTTTCCTGAGAATAGTTGGTAAGAATTAAACCATCGATCTTGTTGAACAATTTCTCATATGATCGTTTGCTTAATTTCTTCTTTTGCGGGATCAGGAAAGGCAATGCCTGTTCATGCATTTCCATAAGAACGAGCGCGTTCGGGAATAAATGTCTGTAGTAAAGGATTTCACGGCATTTCTGATAACTCCGGGTAATAAAACATATTCTTTGCCTTGAATGCCTTATTGCATCTGCAAGAAACCGCACTTTACTGCCCATACGGGCAATTTTCGATGCACCTTCTGTTGCTAGAATCTTTATCTGGTGACCGTGAATGTAGGTCTGAATATCGCAATAAGATTGTTCGTCGTCATAAGTACCGGATAAAGTAATATCAAAGCCTTTATCAGACAAATATCTGTAGTCTCGAATCACCTGTATCGTCTGGCTAGAGTTGAAGTTCAGGTACAGTGAATGAAAGTAATAAATTTTCATTTGTTTCAGAGGTTCAGTTTTCAGTTTTCAGTTTTCAGTTTTCAGTACTTTGCATGCTCTTACTGAACACCGAAAACTGAACACTTCTTTTAAGGGTGCCCTTAACCTTTCCCCTTTCCGCTTTCCCCTTCAACCTGATTCCTCTTCGCCCTGGGGTGGGCCTTATCAAACACCTTCGCCAGGTGCTGAAAATTCAGATGGGTGTAGATTTGTGTCGTAGCGATATTCTGGTGGCCAAGCAACTCCTGTACGGCACGCAGGTCACCACTGGATTCAAGGATATGGCTGGCAAAGGAGTGTCTTAGCATATGCGGATGAACATTTCTGCTGAGTCCCTGACGTATGGCCCAGTCTTTGATTCGTTTTTCGACACTGCGTGCTGCCAGTCTTCCTCCACGCTTGCTGACAAACATTGCCGACTCTGTTTCATTTGCCATTGTCTGGCGTATAGATAACCAGTCCTTTATGGCCTCGCATGCATAACGGCCAACCGGAACGATACGTGTTTTGTTGCCCTTGCCGGTCACCCTTGCTTCGGCTGCCGATAAATCCACCTCACTAATATCCAGAGACACCAGTTCAGACAAACGCAAGCCGGATGAATAGAAAAGTTCCAGAATCGCTCTATCTCTAATGGTCAGAGGATCATCACCTTTTAAGGCCAGCAGTTGCTGTACCGTATCGATGTCCAGTGTATTCGGCAGTCTGCGTGGCCGACGCGGCGCCTTCAGTAGATCAAACGGATTTACCGAAACATACGCCTCCCTGATTAACCAGCGGTAGAAGCTCCGGCTGGCCGATAAAATCCGCTGAATGCTGGCACTCGAGAGCCCGTACTGGTGCAGGCTTCCCAGCCATTTCCGGCCGTGTAAATTGTCCATCTCCGACCAGCTGGCGATGTCCTGTGTCTCGCAGTAACGGCTCAGTCGTGTCAGATCATGCTGATAAGCGGTAAGGGTACGGGGTGATTGTCGACGCTCGTAGCGCAGATAATCAATAAAGCCATCCAGCTGATGTTGCGCCGCAGCAAGCATTTCAGACTGTGGTACTAATCATGGTTGCGCTTCAGCGCGGAGGAAAACTGCTCGCCCAGGCGGGTCAGAATCAGTGTCCCCATCTGTGGTGAAAAGCGTTCCCGCTGACTGGCTCCGAGGGCGATCAAACCGACTCGATGAGGTGTGTCCAGTGCCAGCAGGGCACAGGACTTAACGGCAGAAGCATCGTCGCCAAACAACGATGATAAAAGTTCATCATCAAGTGCATTATGACAACTACAGGCACCTTTACCCAAGGTGTCAAAAAGTGCTGCAAACGTCTTCTCAGACAGTGTAGGTGTCTGCAGGCTGTCATTCTGGTACTCGGGTTTGATATGTATGCTGACAGCGGCAAGATCAAACAACTGCTGCAATTCAGATGTCGTATTCTGCAGCAGTTCTTTTATACTGGACGCGCTGGAAAGCTGCAGGCAGTAGTGGTGCAGCTTTTCTGTAATGTCTTCATTCTGCTGCGCGTTGCTAATCAGCGCTAATAGTCGCTCTTCCTGCTTCCGGTTCTTGTCACGCAGCACCTCTACCTGGCGCTCTATCAGCGAGACCATTCCCTGGCCCGTATTATGTGGAATCTGCAGCCTTTCAAGTAACTCAGGATGCTTCACCAGCAGGTCGGGGTGTTTTTCGAGATACGAGAGGACCTCCTCTTCGTTTATCTCTGATACTACATTCCCGCTTTCGCTATTCTCATCTTGTTTGCTCATAACTCCTCCATTTCAAACATGCCTTCATAAACGTATTCTGCCGGCCCTGTCATCAAAACAGGTGCATCTACACCTGCCCATTCTATATCTAGTGACCCTCCCCGTAAAAACACTTTAACAGGGCTGTCCAGCAATCCCTGATCGATCCCGGCAGCAACTGCCGCGCAGGCACCGGTCCCACAGGCAAGGGTTTCTCCTGAACCGCGCTCCCAGACACGTAAACGAATGGTGTGGCGATCCATTACCTGCATAAAGCCGGCATTGACCCGCTGCGGGAAACGCGGGTGGTGCTCAATCTGGGCACCCATTTCACGGACGCGGGCTTCAACAATGTCATCGACAATCTGTACCGCATGAGGATTGCCCATTGAGACGGCAGCGATACTTACTTCTTCCTCATCCAGCGACAGCGGGTAGAGTCGCTGCCTGCCTTCGGTTTTAAAGGGGATTTTCTCCGGTTCAAATTCCGGTTCTCCCATGTCGACACATACCCGACCGTCATCAAGCAGGCGCGGCACGATGATGCCAGACAGGGTGCCCACACGTATTTCTCTTTTTTCTGTCAGGCCACGGTCATAGACAAAGCGCGCGAAACAACGTGCGCCATTCCCGCATTGCTCAACTTCATTGCCATCGGCATTAAAAATTCGGTAACTGAAGTCCATTTCCTCCGAGCTGGGTGGTTCAACCAGCAGCATCTGATCAAATCCAATGCCAAAATGACGATCGGCCAGCTGCCGAATCTGTTCAGTCGTGGCGTAAAAATTGTTATTCAATGCCTCAATAACAATAAAATCATTGCCCAGACCATGCATTTTTGTGAATGTGATATTCATACGATTACTCTACCCTGCCCGGCTCATCCATGAAAGAGAATAAGCGCAGGGAACCTCTATTAATGAGAAATATTCACATCACTCTATATGCTTCTGTTTTAATAGAAAGAATAAAAAAAATTCAGCCTGCGGCATATAAATTGCTTACCCAGATAGTAGTTGAAACTACTGAACGAGAGGAGTAGAAATAGTGACATAGAAGCAAAGCGAGCCATAAACACTTTTTTTTAAACGTTACTATTCTATCGGGGGCACCATGAAAAACCATCCACTGCCAGCAATTGGCAAATGGTATCTTGATAACGCAGACCATCAGCTTTTTGAAATTGTTGCTATAGATGATGAAGACGATACCATCGAAATCCAGTATTTTGACGGCTCGATCGAGGAACTTGATCTCGAATTGTGGAACGAAATGGAATTGACCTCAGCGGCCCCACCGGAAGACTGGTCAGGCCCTTTCGATGACCTTGAAGCCGACGACATGGCCGATCCTGACATACCTGTAGAAACTCACGAGTTCAAACAATATATTGATGAGATGTAGAGGATTTTAGGACTAAGGACTAAGGACTAAGGACTAAGGACTATCAAAAGTCTGACCTGTTGTCTTAATACTTGAAACTTAAAACTCAATTTTTTTTCAAAACGCATCAAAACGCCCGAACCGATACTCCAGATAAGTCGGGTACTTTTTGTAGGCACCGGACAGCACATACCTCAACACTCCCTGCAGTCGATGCTGGCCGGTCACCGAATCAAGACGAATAATTTCCTTACCGGATTGATCGAAAAAGACCAGCGCAGGAGTGTAAAAAATCCCCAGTTTTTCGGACCAGGTTCGCGCTGTCATGTTTTCACCTGCCGGGGTCAGCACAGGGTCGTCCGCTTCGATGTCTAGCTGTACTACTTCAAATTTGTCTATCAACTCCAGTACATCGAGGTCTCCCAGTGGCTCCGTGTGCAGAATGTCGCAGGCGTGGCAGCTCTTCTGTTCGAAGAACACCATTAATGGCTTCTCGGCCTTGAAATGACTGCGATCAAGAGCGTACGGCGGCCTCTCAAAGAATAGCTGGCTATTTAACTCTTCCAGTTCAAATTTCCCCGGCGGATCGGCTCTCTCCATATAGGCCTTCAAAGTTTCTTCTTTGTAAAACCCCTCAACGACATACTTCAGCGCGGCACGAAACGAATAGGGTGGATAATAGCCACGCAGGCGTAAGGCTACATTGCCATCAAGGTCATAAAAGATGAATGAGGGAGTAAAGTTGGTTTTCTCACGTATTGCGTACTCCCGTTCTGTCAGGCTCACGCCCTGCAGGTCTGTTACCTGCCGGCTGTTCCAGATATCGAGTGGTATCACATCAAAGTGTTTACGCATATACTTCAGAATATCGGGAATTTTTAGATTTACCTCCATCAGTGCTTTGCAGTAGGCGCAATCCTTCTGGCCAAAATAAACCGCCATACCGGCCTTCTTCGCCTCTTTCGCTTCTTCCAGGTCATCTTTCAGATCAAAAAAACTATTTTTGAACCAGGCAGGCATGACCACCTGATCAGGTACCGGCCGGTCATCATATACCAGCTGGTCTACCTGTTTATCGAAATCATCAAATTCGTCTGCCAGTACCGGTAAAAATACCAACATCGAAGCAATGCTACAGAGAATATATTTAAAGAGTTGTTTACTGGGGAGCATTGTTTTACTGGGTATCGTTGATAAGAGGCAACCAGTCATAATCAGAATCACTAACGACAAACCAGGGGTTAAGCAAATCCTTTTTGTTATATTGCAGGTCTTTGCCATCCAGGTTGGTGACCCGGCCGCCTGCCGCATTGACTACAGCATGAGCCGCTGCGGTATCCCACTCTGAGGTGAGTCCCAGGCGCGGATAAATATCCGCTTTTCCTTCAGCTACCAGGCAAAGCTTAAACGAACTTCCCATGCTGAGCATTTCTGCTTCACCGTGGTTTTCGTTGATACGCTCTATCGCTTTTTCCAGTGCTTCGCCGCGGTGTGAGCGGCTGGCAACAATGGTAGGCCTGTTGCCAGTGTAGCGACGGACTGCTATTTTTTCAACAGCACCATTTTTTTCTGTGCGCGTCGCACCAATGCCTTCGCACCCCGTATACAGGATATCGTACACAGGGGCATAAACCACCCCCAGCACCGGCCGCTGGTCGCTAATCAGGGCAATATTCACCGTAAACTCACCGTTTCGATTTACAAATTCCTTCGTCCCATCCAGCGGGTCAACCAGCCAGTATGTTTGCCAGCTGGAACGCTCCTGCCAGGAGATGTCGCGGGATTCCTCAGACAATAACGGCAGATCCGGCGTTAATTTCTGCAACGCCTCCTTGATCAGGTTATGTGCTGCAAGATCAGCCTGGGTCAGCGGGGAGCCGTCCCCTTTATGCTCTACATCAAAATCCTGCTGATAGATTTCCATGATTGATGCGCCTGCCCTGATGGCAATTTCCGCGACGCTATCCAGATAATTACACGGGGTTTGGTTTATTTTCATTCTTAAGGTGCCTATGATTAAACTAAATTTAGTATGGCAGCACTTTCATTACATGGCCAAGTGCATACAAAGCCAGTTGATTACAACCATCGATAAAATCCTCCTGCTCCAGCAGTTCCCACATACGATTTACCGGCCAGCGCACCTGCTCTAACTCCTCCGGTTCATCACCCGGCAGGGGGGCTACCGATAAATCTGTTGCCAGCATAATCCAGATTGGCCGGTTAACATAAGCCGGTGAAACAATAATGCGACGCAGCAAGCGGATATTACTGCTCGCCATACCGATTTCTTCCTGCAGCTCACGACAGGCCGCGACCTGTGGTTCCTCGCCAGCATCGATACTGCCTTTGGGAAAACTCAGCTCATAACGTTCTGTACCCACGGCATATTCACGTATCAGAACAAGCTCATCACCCTCAACAGGCACGACCAGCACCGAACCCGCCGAATCGCTTTGCAGGCGTTCAAACTGAACTTCCTTGCCATTACTGAAACGAAGATCGACCTGTTCGATATGAAACAATCGACTGCGAGCTACGCTGGTAACAGAGAGGATTTCAGGTTTTAATGTCATCATGGTGTGGCAAGAATTTTAAAGGCACTATAGTGCCGTAGAATACATCAGAATAAAAGGAAGCCAACGCCAACAGGTGAAATCATGTGTAAAGACTCGCTCATTCCTCCCTGGCCCGAAATTGATACCGTCCTGCTGGACATGGACGGCACCCTGCTGGACTTACATTTTGATACCCATTTCTGGCTTGAGCATGTTCCCATCCGCTATGCTGAAGCAAACAGCCTGTCACTTGAACAGGCCCGTGAACAACTCATGATTCGCTATCGCAAGGCAGAAGGCAAGCTTGAATGGTATTGTGTCGATTACTGGTCTGATCAGCTCAATCTCGATATCGAAATTCTGAAGCAGGAAGTTGACCACCTGATCAGTGTACGCCCGGACGTCATCAGCTTCCTACAGGCCCTGGGCAACTCAGGCAAGCAGCGTGTCCTGGTCACCAATGCACATGGTAAAAGCCTGTCCTTAAAAATGAAAAAGACGCCGATCGGCGACCACCTGGATGAAATCATCACTGCCCATGATATCGGTCTACCGAAGGAGCACTCTAATTTCTGGGAGAGATTACAACAAAGACAGTCTTTTTCACCTGCAAATACGCTGCTTATTGACGATAGCATTAATGTTCTGAATTCTGCAGAAAAATACGGCATTAAATATCTGCGCGCAATTTTGCAGCCTGATTCAAAACTTGATCCCGACCCACATGAAAGATTTATTCATATTGATCGTTTCGCAGATATCATCCCTTTAGCGGAGTGAGTAAGGGCTGCTAATAAGTTTTAACCGCAGAGGCCACCGAGCTACACAGTGATTTTTATGTTAATCAACCTGCCTAAGCAGTTGCTTTATCACCCTCTATCGCTGCGAGGGCGCGCCTCCCACAAAAGCCAGTAAGGCACCAATGCACTCTCATCAAATAATAACCACCTGCGAAAATTATAACCTGTACATCTATGTGAAAATGCCAAACGACAGCGTATCTCTGTTATTATAAAAAAACGCTACAGACCAGCTCACGAGCACCAATATGTCTCAAAATATTAATATTGATGTCGATACCTTATATATCGAATCAGAATCCTCTCCGGTAAATTCACAATACGTTTTTGCCTACACCATCACCATCACCAATACCGGCACCGAGGCGGCCAAGTTGATGACTCGCCACTGGGTGATCACGGATGCCAATGGTCATATAGAAGAAGTTCGTGGCGATGGCGTGGTAGGAGAACAGCCGCATTTGAAACCCGGCGAAGGTTTTCAGTACACCAGCGGTGCTGTGCTGAAAACACCGGTTGGTACGATGAGTGGCAGCTACCAGATGGTGACCGATGATGGCGGTCATTTCGATGCTGATATCCCGGAATTCATCCTGTCCAGCCCCCGCACTCTGCACTGATGCCCTCTGCAACACAGTTGCTGCAAACATCCGTCGCATCCATTCGGGCACTATTTTGAACCGGCTTTTCAACCACTGCTGGAACAATCCAGAAATTATGCAGCAGGCTTACTCGGATCTTGTTCAAAATATACCGGAAGATGCGCGACAGTTTTTTATGAGGGCCAGAAACAGATAGATATCACTGACTATCCTGACCATGTAAAGGAAATTATGAAACAGTACAATGACCTGTGGGGAAACAAAAATGCATTTCAGTAAAAAGACTCTACTCATCCTGCTATTTTCTATTTCTACGCCGGTGTTATTTGCCGCAGAGACTATCACCTACAACCGTGCCTCCTATCAGGTCACGGAGCAGCAGAAAGTCGCTAACGATGAAATCACGGTAACCATGGGCGCTGAGCGAAATGATCAGGATGCGACCAGGCTGGCAAATGAGATCAATCAGCTTATCACTTCTGCCAACGCCACTATCAAAAAATTTCCCGTGATAAAAAGTAGCACTAGCGACTATTCAATTCGCCCGGTCTATTCCCGCGATAAGCGGCTGGACCACTGGCGAGGTGCATCCTCAATCACCCTCAAAAGCCAGAACATCAAGGACATGGTCGAACTGGTGCAAATATTGCAGAAAACGCTGCTGATCAAATCGACCCGTTACAACGTATCTGCTGAACGCAAAGAAAAAATCGAGACCGGTATGATTGAAGCTGCCCTGAAAAAATTCAATACCAGAGCAGAGTTGGTCAGCAAAGGCATGGGCTTCAAAAAATATCGCCTGGTCAACATCAACATCAATAATTCCGGCAACACACCACGTCCCGTCTATGCGATGGCCAGCCCAAAAATGGCATCAGATGATATCACCCCTCCTTCATTTGAGGCCGGGCTATCGACATTAAAAGTAACCGTTTCAGGGACCATTGAGATGGAAGTGAGTCCGTGAGACATGTGACTAAGGGAGAAGGGGGAAAGGAAAGACTAAGGACTTGAAACTTGAAACTTGAAACTTGAAACTTGAAACTTGAAACTAATATTGAGCCTGCACATGAAACTATCAAATATCCTGTTTTACATTCCAGTAATGCTGTTGCTATCCAGCCCTGCCTTCGCCGGTCAGTCTGAAGTAGTTGACGTTAAGGTAACTAACAGCCAGGGCAGTTATCGTTTCGATGTCACGCTGAGGCATGATGATGCCGGTTGGGACCACTACGCCGATGGCTGGGAAGTGCTTTCACCTTCCGGCGATGTTCTTGGCAAACGTGTACTGGCACACCCGCATGTTGATGAGCAGCCCTTTACTCGCAGCCTCTCCGGGGTGAAGATCCCACAGGGAACCAGCACTGTTTCTATCCGGGCACATGACTCTGTTCATGGCTATAACAAGAAAGTCTATGAGGTAAAACTACCCTGACGGGAAAAGAAAGGTTAAAGGCTAAAGGTTAAAGGGAAGTCAAAATCGTAACCCTCTTTCATCTTTAGCCTTTAGCCTTTCCTTAACTATTACCGTCTACGGAACAACATCATCTGCCCATCTTCAGAACGAAATACCAGTTTCCCTTCTGACAGCCGGTACTGCATATAGACGGGTTCAGTGCGGTTAATAATTGCGATCTTCATGATGTCATTCTTTAGCTGGTACGTTCCCCGCAAGTCAGAATCCTGCGTACGTAAGCGAAAACTGTCGCTGCCCAGTTGTAGAAATTCTCCATTTACACCCTGCCATCGACCGCGCAGCGGGTTGTCATAGTTGCGGGAATTGCGAGAATTTATGGGTGGCGGTGGGACGGCAGCGTATGGTGCCTTATCGGCTGAGGACACGGGCTCGACGGGTTGCACAGGTAAAATTTCAACTTTTGGCGCCTGAGTTCCATCAGATTGCTGGCCGGGGCTGACGATAATCGGTTGTATAATGACGGGTGGGGTTTTTTCCGGCTGCGGGTAAGCCGGCCTATGCTGATTGTAACTGGGATTATAGGGATCAGAATAACCATATCTATCAGAGCTGTACCGACTATTGTATGGGTCATAGTAAGGTGAGCGCCCCCCATAGCCGTATGGTGAATACGGCGATCTACCCAATCCGCCATTGTAGCCAGGAAATGCATTGCCCTGCAATGGAAAACCCTGCCCGCCCAAACTATATGGGTTCATGCTATAGGGGTTCATTGCATAGGGGCTGAAACCGGACATGCCACCGCCACTGCCACTGCTCATCATCCACAGGAACATCTGCATCATGGTGCTCATCATGTCGGTCATGCCATTGCTCGCATGTGCGGACATCGGAGCACCCTGCAGGCTAAACACGAGTACCAGTGAAAGAGAAAGCTTTTTCATAATTGATCGCTTATTTGTCCGTATCCTGCATAAATTGCGGCATGGCCTGTGCTGCCTGATGAATAGCATTATTATAATATTTTGTCTCAATGTCGACTGACCTGTAATTTGACGGCCTATCAGCCTTAAAAGCCACACTTGCACTCCACCAGCCGGAAGGATAGGTACATTGAGGGAAAAAGAGGGTCGCTGTATCATTGAATCCAGCATCTGCCATGCGAGACCTCATGCTCAGGATCAGATCCTTGTGAAATAACGGTGATTCGCTTTGTGCTACCAGGATGCCATTGTCAGACAAACCGGTATAACAGGCACGGTAGAACTCTTCGGTGTACAATCGCCTGGCCTGGCCTACCGGGTCGGTAGAATCCACAATGATAATATCGTAGCTAGCACTTTCTGCCTGTTCAATAAAAGCAACGCCATCGGTATAACTCAACTCAGCGCGAGGATCATTGTTCGACTCACACAATTCAGGGAAGTATTTCATTGAGGCCCATGTCACGCGCTCGTCCAGGTCTACCTGGTGGACATGTTTGATGGATGGATACTTCAGTACCTCACGCAGACAGCCACAGTCGCCGCCGCCGATAATAAGTACATTCTCCGGTGCCGGGTGCATGCAGAGTACCGGATGGGTCATCATCTCATGGTATATAAAATTATCCCGGCTAGTGAGCATGATACAGCCATCCAGCAGCATCAGCCTGCCAAAGCCTGTGGTCTGATAAACTTCCAGCTTCTGCCAGGCTGTCTGCTCCTCATGCAGCTTTTCCGACAGCTCAAGCGACAGCGCACAGCCATCGTCCGGGTAAACTTCGGTAAACCATTCTTCGCTATTCAACTTCATCCTGATACAGGGCTGGACTCATAAAGGTATAATTGTGACGGATTATATATCTTCTCACATGATAGTATTAACATTTTCTTATTTAGATCAACACCGGGAACCTTTGCATGCCTGCATGGGACACTAAAAAATCGCTGCGAACCTACAACATAGGCAAATGGGGAGAGGGCTATTTTAACGTCTCCGCAGCAGGCCATCTGCTTGTCGATGCAACAAATGACAGGCCGCCCATAGACTTGCATCAGGTAGCCGAACTGGCCCGGCAATCGGGTCTTTCGCTACCCTTGCTGGCACGCTTTCCAGGCATACTGCATCGTCGGGTAAATGAACTTTGTCATGCCTTCGACAGCGCACTAGAAAAATCAGGGCATGTGGCCCGCTACCATCCGATATACCCGATCAAGGTCAACCAGAACCGCAACGTGGTTGAGGAATTGCTAAACACAAAAGGTAACCGACTGGGGCTGGAAGCCGGCAGCAAACCGGAACTACTCACGGTACTGGCCTTATCATCTGATAACGGCGTGATCGTATGCAACGGTTACAAGGACCGTGACTATGTCCGTCTCGCGCTAGCCGGCAACCGGATGGGCTTACGTGTTTATCTGGTCATTGAAAAACTGTCTGAATTGCAACTCATCCTCGATGAATGCCGTTGCAGCGGTACTATACCCCTGATAGGAATACGGCTGAAACTGGCCTCCATCGCCAGCGGAAAATGGCAAAGCTCCGGAGGCGAACGCTCTAAATTCGGCCTGAAAGCCTCACAGCTACTTAGTGCCGTTGAGCAATTGCGTGATGCTGGCATGCTTGACTGTCTTGAGTTACTGCATGTACACCTGGGTTCCCAGATATCCAATATTCATGACATTCAAAATGGCCTCAGTGAAACCGCGCAGTTTCTTGTTCAGCTGACAAAACTTGGCATCAATATCCGGACAATTGATGTTGGCGGTGGTCTTGGTGTTGACTATGAAGGCTCACGCACCCGCAGTGAGTGCTCAGTCAATTACCCTCTAACCGACTATGCTGACAATGTAGTACAAATACTGGCCAGTGCCTGCGCACAGTACAACATAAAAATGCCTGATATCTTCAGTGAGTCCGGGCGCGCACTAACCGCCCATCACGCGGTGCTAATTACCAATGTGACAGAAGTCGAAAAACATGATGTCGAAATGCCAACTGAAGAGGGCAATGAAGACAACTGTCTGCATGAGTTGCGCAATCAGCTAAGTGCCCTTCAGCATGGGAAGCCCGTCCGTGAAATCTATCATGATCTTGAATCAGCCATGCAGGACATACAGGACCGCTTTAACCAGGGCTCTCTAAGCCTGAATGAACGCGCAAAGGCTGAACAACTGAAATATGTTATCTGCTATCGCCTGCATACTGAAATCGATCCAGCTAACCATTCACTGCAAGCGCTGAGAAACGAACTGGAGGAAATACTTGCCGACAAAGTCTTTTGTAACTTCTCTATCTTCCAGTCCATGCCCGATGTGTGGGCTATTGATCAGGTCTTCCCGATCGTACCGCTGCAGCGTCTCGATGAAGAACCCGACCACCGCGCCATCCTGCACGACCTGACCTGTGATTCAGATGGAAGAATTGATCTCTATGTCGACCAGCACGGTATAGAAAACACCCTGCCCCTGCATAACATCAAAACTGACGAAAGATACTTACTGGGCTTCTGTATGCTCGGAGCCTATCAGGAAACGCTGGGCGACATACACAATCTATTCGGCGACACGGCAAGCGTCAATGTCGTGCATGATAAGGACGGCAATATCTCTCTGGAGAATATTTTTCATGGTGAGAATGTCAGTCAGCTTCTTTACCGGGTGGAGTATGACCCCGATCTCATTCGGCAGCGTATACTGGACCGGGCGCAGGACTGTCATCTGTCTGACAATGAACGTGGCGAGCTAATGGAAGAGTTGCAGGCCAGCTTGTCGGCGTATAGTTACCTGGTGGATTAAGGCGGGGTATTTTTTTATATGCTGAGGCTCAGACAACACATCCCGAAAGCCCCGGCTCATCCTGCGCTTCTCACCGAGTATTTACGGGGTTTTATAGATCAAAGACTAAAGGGAATTCAAAATCAACTTTGTAGGTCCGAATTCATTCGGACAATACTCTGTGCGAATGAATTCGCACCTACAGAAAATTTATTACATCACGGTGGCAACAACCAGGTTTTGACTTTCCTTTCCCCTTTTACCTTTTCTCTTTCCTCTGGGTTTAGTCCCCTTTTTGTGTTGTCGAGCACTGGAATGCTGAGCTGGATAAGCGTGATGCCTGTCTGAGTAGTGTGGTGTAACGACTTACGTGTGTATATCAGAAGCTAACACATGGGGGCGTTTTTCTTTGGTGGGACGCGCGCCTTTGCGGCGATTATACAGTTTGAAGATTGGTGCAAGTTCCAATTCGCCGCGAGGGCGCGCCTCCCACAAGTCTCTTCGTTTATTATCTGTATAAAAGACTAAAATCTGCCGGGAGTGTATTTGAACAGGCTAAGACTGGCCCGACAGCCCGCTAGTTACTCGAAACCAGCATCGGCTTGTGCCGCACCGGCCCATCCTTCGGGTCCATCATATCAACCTGGCCTCGATGCAGTTCCATCGTTGATACTTGTCTCGATTCCAGCGTATCACGCAAGTGGTTGAAGGCTGTTTCAGATGACACCGTATCTCCACAGGTGAACAGATCCACCGCAGCATAACCATATTCGGGCCATGTATGGATAGATAAATGACTTTCTGCAATGATCACTGCACCGGAAACACCGTGTGGGGAAAAATGATGGAAGGTCTCAGTAACTATCGTCGCTCCAGCCTTTTCTGCTGCATCCACCATCGCTGTACGGATAAAATCAACGTCATTCAGCGAATCGCGATTGCAATCATAAAATTCTGCAATTATCTGGTGCCCAAGTGAACGCATTGGCCTGTACCTGAAAAAATATTGGGAAATTCGGGGCGCGAAGTGTACCGTTGAGATGCCCGCGGTGCAATAGGAACCCGGATAAAAGACTAAAGATGAAAGATTAAGGAAACTGCCCTGTTTTTTTATCCCTGGTCCTTAGTCCTTAGTCTTATTTATCGACTTTCAGATGCAAAGGTTTGATCCCCAAAGCCCCCAGCCGCTTAACAACATCCTTCTTCGTACGTGTGCTGCTATAGGGACCTAATCTGACACGATAAAACTGGCCCTTGCCATCAACTGAAATCTTCTCTATTCGGGATGACAGACCATTCAGTGCCAGTTTGGCCTTAAGCTTGTCTGCATCCTTGAATGAGGAATATGAGGCCGCCTGCAAGATGTAAGTGCTTTCAGTTTCCTGCTTTCTGGCTGGCTTCGGAGCTTCACGAATAAACTGCTTTTCATCAACCACTGTTTCGTATTCTGGTAGTACAGTGTAAAAATCAAATACCGGTTTTGGCTCATCGGGTATTTTTTTACTTTTGCTGGCCCTGGTTGCAGAAGTATCGATACGACTATTGACCAGATTTTTAATGCCCTCACCCAGCTTCATCTTCATACCACTGGCGTAAATATACATCCCAGCAATACTGAGCAATACACCAAGAAAAATACCCGCGATTAATGTTGGCCACCGTGTAACTGATGATGAGGCCGATTTGCGGCTGGCTCCTTTACCTTTTCCCCGCTTTTTTCTCGGCGGCATTACATGCTCTCCGGCGCTGAAACACCCAGTAAACCTAGACCGTTGGCAAGCACCAGTCGTGTTGCCTGGATCAATACCAGCCTTGCATCTCGAACTGCCTTATCATCAACCAGAAACTGACTGGCGTTGTAGTAACTGTGGAAATAGTTGGCCAGCTCTCGCAGATAATAGGCTACCTGGTGCGGCTCATGGTTTGTCGCGGCGCTCTCTATCACTTCCTGGTAGCGGGATAATTCATTCATAATGTCCTTTTCATGCTCCTCGGTCAGCAATTCCAGTCTTGCATCGGCAGGGTCTGCTAATTCCATCTTCTTCTCAGATAACTGCGACATTACGCTGCAGATTCGCGCGTGTGCATACTGCACATAGAAAACAGGATTTTCATTGGACCGGGACTTGGCCAGGTCGAGGTCAAAGTCCATGTGCTGTTCGCATTTTCGCATGACGTAAAAGAAGCGTGCCGCATCATTACCCACTTCGCGGCGTAACTCTCGTAAGGTCACAAATTCACCTGAGCGTGTGGACATGGCCAGTTTTTCGCCGCCCCGGTAGAGAATGGCAAACTGTACCAGCAGCACCTCAAAACGATCCTTATCGGCATTTAATGCCTGCAAAGCCGCCTTCACCCGGGCCACATAGCCATGATGGTCTGCACCCCAGATATCGATCAACCGATCAAAGCCTCTATCCAGCTTATCCAGATGGTAGGCTATGTCGGAGGCAAAGTAGGTGCTTTGGCCATTATCACGAACGATGACCCGGTCTTTTTCATCACCGAAATCGGTAGAACGAAACCATTTTGCGCCCTCTTTCTCATACAGGTAACCACCGCTTTCCAGTGTCTGTATCGCTTTTTCCATTTCACCGCTATTGTGCAGACTGCGCTCGGAAAACCAGCGGTCAAACTCGACGCCGAACTCTGCAAGGTCACGCCGGATATTATCCGTAATCTCATTCAATCCCTGATCAAACAGCAGTGCATAGTCATCTGCCAGCAGTTCCTTCGCACGATCAATCAAACCGTCGATATGGGATTCCTTGTCGCCACCGAGTGGCTCATCGGGCGGCACGCCAACGAAGACATCATCGATCTTCCGGTGCAGGGCATCACCCTTGCTGCGATGTATGCTGGCGGCAATGTCCCAGACGTAATCACCCTGATAGGCATTGGCAGGAAAGTCCATCTCTTCCCCGCAAAGCTCCAGATAACGCAGCCACACACTGACCGCAAGTATATTCATCTGTCGGCCAGCATCATTCACATAGTATTCAGTACTGACCTCATAGCCGGCAGTCCGTAACAAACGTGCCAGCGCATCACCATAAGCTGCACCGCGGCCGTGGCCTACGTGTAACGGGCCTGTCGGGTTGGCCGAGACAAATTCAACAATCACCTTCTGCCCGCTGCCTATATCTGCCCTGCCAAATTCGCTGCCTTCAGCAATGACATCCCTGACCACCTGATACAGCGGCTCATCGGTGAGAAAGAAGTTGATAAAACCCGGCCCTGCCAATTCAACTTTGGCCACAATTTTCGAAGCGGGAAGTCGATCAACTATCCGTTGTGCAAGGTCTCGCGGTGCAGATCCAGCATTTTTAGCAAGCACCATAGCAATATTGCAGGAAAAGTCTCCATGTTCCTTCTGACGGGTTCGATCTATGTTGATTTCAGGAAGATCAATTTCAGGCAGCAGATCTTCTGCAACAAGTGCCTTGAGTGCATCACTGACTAGTGCCTGTAATTGCGATTTCAACTTCATTGTGTACTGTCTCTTCAGACGGAGAACCGGGTTGCGGATTGTAGCATCACTGAAAGCATTGATAGAAGTATGAATATCAGACGCGAGACAAAAGACCAGAGACAAAATATTTTGGACTAAAGATGAAAATTTTTATTCGTTTTTATCCATTTTTTATCCTTAGTCTTTAGTCCCGTGTCTTTTATCTGATTAAACCTGCCGGAGCGTTGCTCTTGTCAGTGTCTGAGCGAATAGCTTGATTCCCGAGCTTTCCTCAATATAAATCCACCGGATCCACATCCAGCGACCAGCGTACACGACGTGCGCTGCGATCGCTCTCTATCACTCCGCGCCATTGATAAAGAAATTCATGCAGGGGTTTTCTGTTCACGGCCTGGACTAACAACTGGGCCCGGTAGCGACCGGCACGTTTTTCCATTACCGAAGGCACCGGCTCGGATAAGTTGACTGACTGCATCGCTGTACTGGATGCAATCAACGATTTAGCCTTACGATGCATACCTGCTAAAAATTTCAGGGCTTGCTGCTGCTCTATTGCTTCGGCACGTAGCAGAGCAATATGGGTATAGGGTGGATAATCTGCACTTTTTCGCTCCGCCAATGCCATCTCGGCAAAGGCTTTATAGTCATGCTGCGCGATTGTCTGCAGCCAGGGACTATCTGGAAAACGCGTTTGCAGCAGGACCATACCCCTTTTGTCCGCTCGCCCTGCCCTGCCTGCCACCTGAGTAATCAGCTGGAACAGACGTTCGCTGGCACGAAAATCTGAGGAGAATAATAATTGATCGCTATCGAGTATGCCGACCAGGCTTAGATTCGGGAAGTCATGACCCTTGGACAACATCTGGGTACCTACCAGCACATCGGCCTCACCACTATGTGCACGTTGCAAACGCTGTTCAAGTTCGCCCTTTCGTCGTGTGGTATCTCTATCGATACGCTCTATCGATGCCTCAGGAACCATCTTCTGAATGGTCTGGTGAATATTCTCTGTGCCCTGTCCGAGTGTAACCATTTCACTGCCGCCACAATCAGGGCAGTGCTCAGGCCATCTGCTGCTCTTGCCGCAATGATGGCACAGCAAACGGCCCTCCTTCCTGTGCCAGGTCATGCGCGCATCACATCGTGTACATTGCGCCAGTGCATTACATGATGTGCAACAGACAGCGGGGGCAAAACCCCTGCGGTTAATAAATAGCAGGCTTTGCTCACCCTGTTTCAGGCATTGCCTGACACCCTCGCGCAAAGGAATACTGATGCCGCCCTCTAGTGGCTGTTTTTCAACATCCAGCAGGTGAATATCGGGTAAACCTCCGGCGGTCGCCCGCTGTTCCAGTGTTAATAATTCAAACCGTCCCTGTTTTGCATTGTGCCAGCTCTCCAGTGACGGCGTCGCACTGCCCATGACGACAGGAATACCCTGCATACTTGCACGCTTTATTGCCACATCACGCGCATGATATCGAAAGCCATCCTGCTGTTTAAAGGAGCTGTCATGTTCTTCATCGAGAATGATAATCCCCGGACGTGCCAGCGGCACAAATACCGCAGAGCGTGTACCTATCAGAATTGCCGAGTCGCCACGCCTTGCCCGCTCCCATGCCTGCATGCGTTGTGTATCATTCATGCCCGAGTGCAGCACATCAATTACCGCATCAAAGCGTTGTCGGAAACGATTGACCAGCTGTGGTGTAAGGCTGATCTCCGGGACCAGCACCAGGGCCTGCTGATTATTCATCAGCACATCAGCAATGCAACGCAGATATACCTCCGTCTTGCCGCTGCCGGTGATGCCATGTAGCAGAAAGCATTTGAAACCGTCTAAACTGTCGGTAATGCTGTTTATGACCAGTTGCTGGTCCGGGGTCGCGCTTAGTGCAGACTGGCTGCTTGCCTGCTCTGCAGCAGGCGGCTCTATTCTCTCAACCAGGCCCTTCCCTGCAATGGCTTCGAGTGCTTTTTTCCAGCTATTTGAGACAGTTTTAAACTGCCCAGATGCCAGCGGCTTTTCTGCCTCAGATAACATTTTCAGCAAACGATACTGGACGACCGCACGGCCTGGCCCCTGCTTCAAGGACTGTTCACCCAGGGCAGTGATTGCCCAGTAGGGGTTATCTGGTAGCTTTGCTGGTTTTCCTTCACGTAGCAGCTTTGGCAAAGCAGCGAAGACGACCTCACCCAGGGGGTGAATATAATAATCAGCCACCCAGCACAGAAACTGAATAAATTTACTGTCCAGTAAGGGCTCGTTATCAAGCACCTCCTTGACGGCTTTTAATTTTTTAATATCAAGCAGTGATGAATTGCTTGCTTCAACTACCAGTCCTGTCAGGGTCCTGCTGCCAAAACCAACCCGTACCCTGCAGCCTGGCCGGGGTAGTCCCATTGTCGTCGGAACGGTGTAATCAAATATTTTACGTAGTGGAACTGACAGGGCAACCCGGACAATGACTACCTGCTCCGGCCGCTCACCTGAAGTTTCTGACAGATTATCCGGTATGGTGTGGGTATTTTTTTTATTTGACATGCTTTCTAAAAAAGATTAGCCATGAAACATTCATATCTAGCACCAGGAACCTGTGGATAACTTTGTTGATAAAGAGCAGAAAATGGCCTGTAGGCAGGCTTACAGGAAATGCCAGCTTAAAATGATACAATTTCAATGAATCATTAATACATGAATAAAAACAATATGTTAAATAATTTGCTTATATAGGTGTCCTGCGGTACCACTAGTTTATTACATCTTTCTGGCAGAATCCTGAAAATGTGAATAAGTGATCATAGTCGAGCTCACGAAGTATCAATCACTTAGGCTATATAGCTAATCCTGAAACACTGTTTTAGCCGTAAAATATTGCCTTTCGTCAGTAAAACTCAGGGAAAACCCTTGCTTATAAGGCTTCGAAATTAATGCAATAATTGTACAAGAATGAAAAATAACTCTCAGCTGCAAAAAAATGTTGCTTCGTCCATTTCTACCGCTATCGGTCAGAAATTTTCCATCGACAGCCTGAATTCCATTACCGGCGGCTGTATCAACGCAACATATGTCGTGAACGACGGCAATCGGTATTTTTTCATCAAAATGAACAGCGCCGGATCTCTTTTTATGTTTGAAGCTGAATACCAGGCACTGCTTGAACTGGCAAACTCGAATACTATCCACGTACCTCATCCCGTCAACACAGGCCTGTACGAAAAACATTCATGGCTGGTAATGGAATACCTGCCTTTACATAATAACGGCAACCATCATAAGCTCGGTGAACAACTTGCCGCCATGCACAGGGTCACTCGTGCTAGCTTTGGCTGGGACAGAGACAACACGATAGGGTCTACGCCGCAAACAAATACCCCTGGTGATGACTGGCTGGATTTTTTTCGTGACAGGCGCTTGCAATATCAATTGAGGCTTGCTGCAACAAAAGGCCACACAGGCTCGCTGCAAAAAGCGGGTGCTGCCCTGCTGGATTGTCTGGATGATTTCTTCATCGGCTATAAACCAGTACCCTCATTACTGCACGGTGACCTGTGGAGCGGTAACTATGCTTTTCTTGAAAACAATGATCCCGTTATCTTCGACCCGGCGACATATTATGGTGACCGCGAAACAGATATTGCCATGACAGAATTATTTGGTGGCTTTACTACTGAGTTCCGAGCTTCATATGAAGCTTGCTGGCCACTTGATAGCGGCTATGAAACACGTAAACTCCTGTATAACTGTTATCATATCCTCAACCACCTGAATCTCTTTGGTGGAGGATACGCGGCGCAGGCTGAGAATTTGATATTAAGACTACTGAGTGAGCGAAATGGCTGAAGGAATAATATTAATCAGAAAAACAATTCAAAGCTTTGTTCTTTTTACTCTCACGGGCCTGGCAACTGTCCTGGCAGAGTCTGAATCATTACAGCAGGACAAACCCACTGCCGGGGCCTGGCAACTGTCTGCAAAGCATGAGGGCTTCAATATTGCGCTGACAGCAATCACCCCGGATCGAATCAGGGCATTTTTTACAGGCCGGGGCTTTCCACCTGAAATGATAGAAGCCATTGCCTCGTACTGTGTCATTGGAACCCGTATTGAAAACACTGGCACCCTGCCTTTTTCCTATGACCTGAGCAAATGGCGATACCAGGCTGCGGATGGCAAACTCCATAAATTAAAAATAAAGGCTGACTGGATAAAGGAATGGCGAGAGCAGGGCATCAAGTTTGCTTATTCACAACTCGCAGGCAATCCAACCTTTCTTCCCGGCGACTGGATTAGTTCAATGACCACATACAAGCTGCCTCATGGTGCAGACTTCGACCTGCACTACCAGTGGAATATTAATGGTAAAGATAATACCGGTATCCTCAAAGGAGTAAAATGTGCCGATGACTAACAGGATACAATCAAAACTATTAACACTGATACTACTCGTTTTATGTGTATCGATGGGTAATGCCTACGCGCAGGAGATTGAACTCAGCCATCGTGCAAGCCCGCTAAAAACCCCGATTCCAGCTGTAGATTTCAGTCTTATTGATACTGAAGAAATGATGCATAAATTTTCAGATTTACGCGGCAAGGTGGTTGTCGTTAATTTCTGGGCAGTCTGGTGTCCACCCTGTCGTGAAGAAATGCCTTCACTGGAACGACTAAGGCGCAAGTTAGCGGATAAACCCGTTGCTGTGCTGGCGATCAACCAGGGTGAAGATGCTGAACGTATCCTTTCCTACCTGTGGGGCCTGGACCCCGTACCCGAATTCCCGATATTGCTTGATCAGGACATGAAAGTCTCCTCCAGCTGGAAGGTAACAGGCCTGCCCACAACCTTTATCGTTAACCAACAGGGCGATATCGTCTATCGCATGATAGGCGGCCGAGAATTCGATCACCCGGAGATCGTAAAAGTCATTGAGAAACTGCTGGAAGAATAAAACTGCTCTAATTATTTATTTTTAACCGCCAGGGCGCAAAGAACGCAAAGACATCTTTATAAAACTTGGCGACCTTTGCGCCTTGGCGGTTCAGAAACAATCACTCAGAATAACTACCCGCATCTTCCGGCAAGGCACCGCGTAATGCATCTCGATCTACCCACCATTTATCGCCGACGATAATATCCAGCATCATGCCCAGTCTCGGTAGAAATTTTTCAGGCTGATTCAGTTCCAGTCGTTCTACCCACATATCGATCATTTCACGGTCTTTATATCCACTGTGCCGGTATGCAACACTGGCCAGTAAATTACCGGTTAAAAAGCTCAGGCTTTCTCTTTGCTTATCATCTGCGGCACGCAGTCCAGCAAGATAGTGGGCGGTCGCCGCAGCAACGGCTCCACCATCTGATTCTGCAGGTGTTTCTTCAATGATGTGATCCAGCATGTTTACGCTTAATGTCGGATCGACCGGGAACGTTACGGCCAGCCAAACACCGTTACCGAGCGCAATAATTGAATCATCCTGATCTGCCGCATACAGCACATCA